>JBAXOO010000238.1:0-3673 GCA_037133235.1 Cyanobium sp. ELA507 | reverse complement strand
GAGCAACGCCGGAGGATGCTCGACCACGCCGAAGAGTTCGGCGTGCCTGCCGCGGAGCGCCGCCGGCACCCGCTCCAGCACCTCAGCCGGTTCGAGATACCGCGGCTCGTTGGAGACGAGCGAGACAGCGATCGGCCCCGCGCCGAGTCGGGCTTCCTTGGCCTCAGCCGGCGTCCACGGCGGCAGTGCCGTGCCGGGCACGCGAAGCGGGGTGCCGTTGACGTAGCCGGTGAATCGACCCGCAGGGGCGTCCCAGGTGAACTGCACGAAGTACTCATCGGGCCCCGGCAGCGCCGGCAGCTCGACCTCGAGGCCCTCCGCGGCCACCGCCTTGTCCCACTGCCACCGCAGCGAGCAGGGTGCGGCGAAAACGGCTGGCGACGCTGCGACGAGGCGGTGGTGGGGGGCTGCTGCGGCGGGCTAGCGGGATGTCATCGCCGGGGCCGCGGCGACGGGGAGCTCGGCCGGTGGCTCGGGACGACACGCCCTGCGTCAAATAGTGACTTGATGCTAAGACCCTCAGCCCGATTCAACCGCAGAAGCCGGATCATCGGTGTTAGCTTAAAACCGAGATCCCTTGGCTGGAGCAGGTTTCAAGATGTTGCGCGTCGCGGTTGTGGGCGGAGGCCCCAGCGGTTCCTGTGCTGCCGAAGTGCTCGCCAAGGCCGGTATCCAAACCTGGCTGTTTGAGCGCAAGCTTGATAACGCCAAACCCTGTGGCGGTGCGATTCCCCTCTGCATGGTCTCGGAGTTTGACCTGCCCGAATCGATCATCGACCGCAAGGTGCGGAACATGAAGATGATTTCCCCCTCCAACCGTGAGGTGGACATCATTCTGAAAAATCAGGACGAATACATCGGCATGTGTCGCCGCGAGGTGATGGATGCCTATCTGCGCGACCGCGCCGCTTCCCTGGGCACCACCTTGATCAACGGGCTGGTGACCAAGATCGACACCGGCACCAAGCGCCAAGGCCCTTACACCCTGACCTATTCCGATTACGCCAGTGGCGAGGCCACCGGTGAAAGCAAGAGCCTTGAGGTGGATGTGATCATTGGTGCCGATGGCGCCAATAGCCGGGTGGCCAAGGCCATGGATGCCGGCGACTACAACGTGGCGATCGCCTTCCAAGAGCGGATCAAGCTGCCGCCCGAGGAAATGAAGTACTACGAGGACCTGGCTGAGATGTATGTGGGCACCGATGTGTCGCCCGATTTCTACGCCTGGGTTTTCCCGAAGTACGACCATGTCGCCGTGGGTACGGGCACCATGCAGAAAAACCAGGCCCTGATCAAGGGCTTGCAGCAGGGCATCCGAGAACGGGCCAGCAACCGGCTGTTGAAGGGGGAAGTGATCAAGGTGGAAGCTCATCCGATCCCCGAGCATCCCCGGCCCCGCAGGGTCGTCGGCCGCATGGCCCTGGTGGGAGACGCCGCCGGCTACGTAACCAAGAGCTCCGGCGAAGGCATCTACTTCGCTGCCAAGAGTGGACGGATGTGCGCCGAAGAAATCGTGGCGGCCAGTGCCGGCGGCAGTCGCATCCCCAGCGAAGCCGACCTGAAGGTGTATATCAAGAAGTGGGATAAGAAGTATGGCCCCACCTACAAAGTCCTGGAGATCCTTCAAAACATCTTCTATAGCAACGATGCCGCCCGCGAAGCCTTCGTGGAAATGTGCGACGACCAGGATGTCCAGAGGCTCACCTTCGACAGCTACCTCTACAAGCGGGTCGTAGCGATGAATCCGTGGCAGCAGCTCAAACTCACCTTCCTCACCCTGGGAGCCGTGCTGCGGGGACAAGCCCTTGCCCCCGCCGGCTATCGTCCCGTGCCCAGTGCCGTGCGCAGTGAGGAGGAGATGAGGTCGTTCGAGGGCAGCGGTGCCATCAAAGGCGGCATCCGGATGAAGGGCTCCGAACCCACCAATGGGACCGCTTCCAGTTCCCCTGGAGGCCTAGCCGGCGTGGTGGATTCCACCACTGTCCTTGGCGAGGCCGATGGCAGCCGCGAACCGGCCCTGGCAGGCAAATAGCTCGACGGATCATGTCAGCCCCGCCGGCGGTGGGGCTGACCGTTTTCATTCAACTGGAGGCCGAGGTGTAATGCCTGAGGGCCAGCTTCCAGAAGGCGCGGCAGCCCACCAGGGAGAGCAGGGCTACGGCTGCGCTGGCGACAAGCCAGCGGGGTTGTGCGATTCCCAGGATCGCCTGTGCGGGCACCGTGGTGAGGAAGGCCACCGGCAACACGGTGGTGAACACCAGCCGAAGGGCTGGGGGATAGGCACTGAGTGGATAGCGACCAGCGGCCAAGACGCTGCGCAGCACCTCGGTGGCATTCCAAACCTTCACAAACCAGATGCTGGTGGCCGCTAACACAAACCAGAGGCTGTAGAGAATTGCCAGCCCGCAGGCCAGCATCAGCAGGGCCGTAGCCACGGTGACTCCATCGGCCCGGGCACCCGAGCGGCTCGCCCCCACCAGCACCAGCCCAATCCCCACCGCCATCTCTGGCAGGCCCCAGGGAGAAAAGCTGCGCAGGGAGAGCCAAAACTGGCTGTCGATCGGTTTGAGCAACACGAAATCCAGGGTGCCGCTCTGCACCTGTTTCACCAGGTTGCCGAGGTTGGGCCGCAGCAGGGTGCCCGCAAATCCATCGAGCAGGGTATGGAGACCCAGCACCACCAGAGCCCCATTCCAGCTCCAGCCACCCAGCAGCTGGCCATGGCCAAAGAAGAGGGAAAGGGTGAACAGACTGCCGGCCAGGTTTCCCCCCACCGCTAGCAGTTCGATCAACAGATTGGCCTGGTATTCCATCTCGCCCGCCAGGGCGGTGGACCAGAAACGCCCCAGGCTGCGCCAATGGCGGCGGATGGGCTGGTGCCCGAACGACTTGGCCGTGGTGGCGCTAGCCGCCAGGGTGCGACCACGAGCCGAATGGGCCTCGCTGGAGAAGCTTTGGCGCTCGTTGGGATCCATCATGCACCGAGGGCCGCATAGCGGCGCACCCCGGCCCGCCAGAGCAGCAGGTTGATCGGCACCAGCAGGGCCAGCCAGGCGGCCATGGCCCCAAATCCCGCCCCAAGGTTGACCGACTCCCCCGAAAGGAGCCGAGCCGGGAAGTAGAGCATGGAGGGGAAGGGCGTGTGGAGCGCGAAGTTGCGCACGGCGGGGGGAAAGACCTCCAGCGGTGCCACCAAGCCGGATAGGAAGAGGTAGGGGATGTAGAGGAGGCGCTCCAGGGCGCTGGCCCGTTCACTCCAAAAACACAGCATGGTGATGGCGAACTGCAGCAAAAAATTGATCCAGAAGGCCAGATGGATCGCGAGCAGGGCCAGTAATAAAGTGGTGGGCGAGGGGAGCCAGGCGGCGGCGGGCATCGCCAGCAACACCAGGCCCACCATCGCCGCCACGAAGGGCAGTCGGGTGGCCTGCTCGGCCACATGGGCCGCCACGTACCGCCAGATCAACGGTAGGGGCTGGAGCAGGTAGGGGGAAAGGCGGCCCAGGAGGTTGTCCTCCTCGAAGGCATGCACCACCCAGACCACGGTGAACTGCCGCACCACGAAGGCCGAGAGGAAGTAGCGGGCCAAGGCCATCGGGCTCAGGCCGGAAGCCGCACTCACGCCGGCCTTGCTCCAGAGCGACAGCATCAACAGGGGCATCAGGCCCGAAAG
>JBAXOO010000237.1:0-3674 GCA_037133235.1 Cyanobium sp. ELA507 | reverse complement strand
GTCCGGGAGAGGGCTGGCGGCGATGCTGGCCATGGGGGCTGGTGGGCTCGCGGCTGTCTGGGCGAGGACGGGGGTGAGTCGGTGAAGCGTGGACGGAAAGCCGGAGCCCAGCCGTGGCAAGTTGAAGGAGTTCAAGCGGCAGCCCTTGACGCTGCCCGGCTGCCACTTGTGCGCCAGCTCACGCTGCCCCAGATCCTCGCCGTTCCGGCAGGATCGTCAGACTGCTTATCCGAAGACGTGCCCCCCAAAGCGCCATTCCCCTTGATGCAGCCCCCCAGACTGCACAACCCCGAGTTGCTGCATCATCTCTATGGCGAGGGCCATCGGCTCTGCCCGACGCTCAAGGCCGAGCTCAGCCTGGTGCTGAGCCTGGAGCGGGAGATCGATCTGATCGAACTCGAGGCCCTCTGCGATGCCGTCGGCTGGAGCCGCCGACCGCTCAGGCGGGTGCGCAAGGCCCTGCAGCACAGCCTGCTGCAGGTGGGGCTCTGGCGCCATGACGAGCGAGTTCCCAAGCTGGTCGGCTTCGCCCGCTGCACCGGCGATGGCGTGGTCGATGCCACGGTCTGGGATCTGGCGGTCCATCCGCTGTATCAGGGGGCCGGTCTGGGCAAGCAGATCATGCACTACGTGCTCGAACAGTTGCGGGCGATGGGGGTCGATCGGGTCAGCCTGTTCGCCGATCCGGAGGTGGTGGGCTTCTACGAGGCCCAGGGCTGGCAGCTGGAGCCGCTGCAGCGCCGCTGCGCCTTCTGGTATGCCCCCTGAGAGCCGTTGGCACCTGGCGATGGGCCCGCAGGCCATCCCGCCAGGCCTGAATCCCGGCGGCGGCAGGTCCTGAGAGGTGTTCAGACGGCGGCACGGCGAATCCTGCGCCGGACACCCGGGAGTCCGCTGCTGTTCCGCCAGCCTCTGGTTGAGCCAGAACGGCCGCCGCTGGCGCCGTGCAGGCGAAGTCACGGCACTCAACCGCCCCCACGGCCGTAGTACGCCGCAGCCAGCCGCAGGGGATCCTCGCCCCGCCGCCAGCGGCGGCGCAGACGGGCATTGATCCAGGTGGTGCGCCACACCCCCAGGGCTCGCCAGCGCCGCTCCTGGACACTCAGGCGGCCATCCAGCAACCGGATCGCGCCGTGGCGCCGCAGCCGCAGCACAAACTCCAGATCTTCCATCAATGGCAGGGGGGCGATGCCGCCGGCGGCGTCATGGAGGCTGCGGGCCAGCAGCAGGCCCTGGTCGCCGTAGGGCAGCTGGCGCCAGCGGCTGCGGCCGTTGGCCGCCCAGGCCACCAGCTGCAGCCGGGGATCACCGCCGGCGATGGCCAGCCGGAAGGCCCAGGCCGTGGCCGCTCCGCCTGCCATGGCCCGAGCCACCAACTCAGACCAGTCGGGCGGCAAGCGGCCATCGCCATGCAGCAGCAGCAACCAGGGAGCGCCACTGGCGGCGACCCCCTGAACCAGCTGCCGGCCCCGCCCGGCTTCAGCCGAGTGCAGCCTGGCCCCCGCCAGCCGGGCCAGCCGCTGGCTGCCATCGCTGCTGCCGCCGTCGATCACCAGCACATCCCGCACCAGGCCGCTGGGCGCCCTGGCCAGATCGGCCAGCAGTGGCGGCAGGCCCCGGGCCTCGTTGCGAACGGCGATGACGACATCCAGGGGCGCCAGAACGGCAGACGATGTGGCAGCCGCTCCAGGCCAGGACGTCGGCATCGGCGTGGAAACCACCGTGGCAACCGCCGTGGAACTCGCCGCGGTGGGCGCCGTCGTGCTGGCTTCAGGGGCAGGGGTGCAGCTCAAGGTTCAACGCCAGCAAGGTTCAACGCCAGCGCCGCAGATCCACGGCCCGATCCAGATCGGCCCGTCGCGGCAGCAGCTGGGGCTCCAGCCCCAGGGCAGCGGCGGCCGCCAGGGTCTGGGCCAGCACCTGATCCCCACCCCAGGCGATCGCCTGGTCGGCACCGGCGAACAGGGTCGGCCCAGGGACGCTCTGGCCGCCCAGACCGATCAGCCAGTAGCCACCATCGCAGGCCGGGCCGAGCACCAGCGGTCGCCGCTCCAGCAGCTGGAAGGCCTCGATCAGGTCGTCACTGCCCAGCTCCGGCAGGTCACTGCCGATCAGGATCACCCGCCGGGCTCCCTCGCGCTGCGCCCGGATCACCTGGCGTTGCAGTCGGGCCCCGAGACTGCCCTGGCCCTGCAGCACCGTCCGCTCCGCCCCCAGCTCTCGCCCCCAGCGCCTGGCGGCCCGATCGGCCAGGCCGCTCACGGCCAGCACCAGCTCCTGGCCATGAGCCGCCGCCGCGATCCGGGCCACCTGCAGGACATGGGCGCTGAGCCGGGCCTGGATCAGTGCCGCTCGCCGCATGCCGATGCTGGCGGCGAGGCGTCGCTTGCAGCGCCCTGGGGCGGGCCAGCGGGCCATCACCACCAGCTGGCCGTCGCGTTGCCAGGGGGCGTCACGGCCCTGCCTGGCAACGCCGGACCGGGAGCCTGGGATCGATCGCGGCGGCGGCCCTGCGGCGGCGGGAATCAACTCCGTTGGGGCAGTTCCACCGGCTGCACGGTCAGGTTCTGCTGGTTGCCGTCGCGGCGCACGGTCAACGCCAGGGGGCGGTTCACCTGACCGCCATCGACATCGAGCTGCACCTCGGAGGGATTGCGCACCGTGTTGCCGGCCACCTTCTCGATCAGATCGCAGGGCCTGAGGCCGCCCTTCTCGGCCGGACTGTTCGGCATCACATCGACCACCACCACACCGTTGACCTCCGGCAGCCGGCAGGCATTGGTGGTGGCATTGATCTCCCGGGCCAGCTGGGGGGTGAGGGCCTGGAGGCGCACACCGATGTAGGGGTGGCTCGCATAGCCGCGGGCCAGGATCTGCTCGGCGATCTGGCGGGCGGTGTTGATCGGGATCGCGAAGCTGAGGCCGGCGCCCGGGGCCTGGCGGATGGCGGTGTTGATGCCGATCACCTGGCCGCGATCGTTGATCAAGGGTCCGCCGCTGTTGCCCGGATTGACGGCGGCGTCGGTCTGCAGGTAGGGCACCCGCTGGCCCTCTCCCACCGCATTGGTGCGCTGGATGGCACTGATGATCCCGGCGGTGACCGTGTTGTCGAGGCCGAGGGGATTGCCGATGGCGATCGCCCATTCCCCCGGCCGCACCTTGGCCGAATCGCCCAGGGGAGCCACCGGCAGATTGGAGCTGACCACCTTGACCACAGCCACATCGGTGAGCGGGTCGGCTCCCAGCACCTTGCCGGTGAAGCTGCGGCCATCGGGCAGGGTGACACTCACCTCATTGGCGCCTTCCACCACGTGGGCGTTGGTGAGCACGACGCCATCGGCCTCGATGATGAAGCCCGATCCCTGCCCCTGCTGCTGCTGGATCACCGGGCCGCGACCGAACAGCCCTCCCATCGGGTTGACCAGGCGCTTGACGGTGTCGATGCGCACCACGGCCGGCCCGGTCTTCTCCACCGCCTTGACAATCACATTGCCGCCACTGGGCAACAGGGGGCTCACCGGCGTTTCCCGCAGCCGGCTCGGCGGGGCTTCCCGTCCCAGGCCGGGGAAGGACGGCGCCAGCGAGCAGCCCGACAGCAGACTGCTCAGGACCAGGGCCAGCCAGGCACCGCGACGGGCGGCGAGCCGGGGGGCAGAAACCAGTTGGGGGTGGGC
>JBAXOO010000236.1:0-3675 GCA_037133235.1 Cyanobium sp. ELA507 | reverse complement strand
GCCCGATGGCCTTTCTGAAGCTGCAGCGGCTGCATGGAGTGCGCCGAATCCTGATCGGCGCCGATCCGGAGCTGCAGCGAATCGGCCCGGTGGCCACCGAGTGGGGCTTCCTCAATCCCGGCCATTTCGCCCGCGATTACCACCAACTCTTCGGGGAAAGGCCGCGGGAAACCCTGCAGCGCAGAGCATCGTCCTGATCGATCAGGCCGCCAGGCCCCCCAGCACCAGCAGCACCAGGGTGGCCATGCCGATCAGGCTGAGCAGCACGGCGGTGGCCAGGGCGATGGAGGGTTCTTCGTGATAGGTGTACTCCTGGCGGCGCAGACGCCGCAACACGGTCCGGTGCTGGTGGATGGCCGAGATCATCGCCAGAACTCCGGTGATCACGAAGGACATCGCCACAAACCTCACCGAGGCCTGGGCATGGGCTGGGGCTCCTGCGGCACGGCTGCCGATCGCCGCGATGATCTTGTCAAGACCAAAGCCGAAGCTGATCAACGAGAGGCAGGTGCGGATCCAGGCCATGAGGGTGCGTTCCGCGGCGGCGCGGTTGCGCTCCTTGGCGAGTTCGTCGGTGATCGCCATAACGGCTGGCTCCTCGGCCAAAACAGCTGGATCCAGCCTGGCGCTGCCCGGGTCAAACGCAACCAAAGCGCAGGGCAAACCCCGGCCTTCCGCCTGACGGCCCACCCCCTGCCTGGGGCGCTGAAGCCTTGATGGCAAAAGCTCCTAGGTTTGACTTTCCAACCTCCAGGTTCGATGGCCGTGCTCAACCGCTGCGCGATTGCCGTGGCGCCCAAACCACCGATGCGGGAATGGAGCCGCCCCTTCTGGACCCGGGAGGACATGGAAAGCCTGGGGGAGGAGGAAAGCCTGTACCTGATTCCCACCTACGACGACGAGGCGGCGGCCCTGGTGGTGCTGGAGAAGCACTACGAGCCGATCTTCACGGCCGAACTCGAACTCTGGTGCCTGGAGCCTGGGCGCTGGCCTGCCCCACGGGATTACGCCCTGTTCCTCGAGTGGTTTTCGCTGCGCTTCTTTCCCCTGGTGGTGGACCTGGGTAGCGAACCCCTCGCCACCTACGCGGTGGAAACCAGCTTCAGCGCCAGCCTCCGACAGGCCCTGAGCTGAGCCAACGATGCGATTCCTGATCCAACACCGCCTCCACTACCGCTACGGGCGGCCGGTGTTTCTCGAGCCCCACACGGTGCGGCTCACCCCCCGGCAGGACCCAGGCCAGCGACTACTGCGCCACAGCCTGCAGCTGGGGGCCGAAGCGAGCGGCCGCAGCGAAGGCCTCGATGCCAATGGCAACAGCGCCGTGGTGCTTTGGTTCGACGATCTGCGCGAAGAGCTGGAGCTCATGGTCGAGATGGAGGTGGAAACCCTGCGGCACAACCCCTTCGACTGGATCTTCACCGACCCGGCCGCCGCCACCTTGCCGCTGCGGTACACGCCGGAAACCGCCGATTCCCTGCAACCGTTTCTTGCCCACGCCGGCATCGATCCGGCGGTGGTGGCCTGGGCTGCCGAGCAGGCGAAGGCGGTGGATCAGGGCACAGCAGCCTTTGTGATGGCCCTGGCCGACACCATCCACCACGGTTTTCACCATGCGGGACGGCCGGAGGGGGATCCCTTCGAACCGGCCGAAACCCTGGCCAACCGGAGCGGTGCCTGCCGGGACACCGCCATGCTTTATGTGGCCGCCTGCCGCAGCCAGGGATTGGCGGCCCGCTTTGTGAGCGGCTATTCGATGCACCATCCTCCCGAGGTCACCGAACTCGAGCTCCATGCCTGGGCGGAGGTCTACCTGCCCGGTGGCGGCTGGCGCCCCTACGACCCCAGCCTGGGATTGGCGGTGGCTGATGGCCATGTGGCGCTGGCCACGGCCCCGGACCACCGCCTGGCCGCAGCGGTGAGCGGCACCTACCGGGGCACCGGGGTGGACTCCCTCCTGGATTACCGGGTGGCGCTCAAGGTGGAAGCGTATTGAGACTGAGGGCGCAGCGGTCGCAGCGGCTCGAGCATCGGCTGCACCCGCCGGCGCAGCTTATGGAAGGCCTGGCGCTCGACCCGTTGCACCTTTTCCTTGGTGAGGCCAAGGCAATCGGCGGTGCGGGCTAGGGAAAGGGGGTCATCCTCCCGGAAGCGGAGCTGCAACACCTGCTGCTCCAGCTTCTCCAGTTGGTCCACCTCGCCGTGCAGCCAGCCGTAGTCCTCCTGGGACGGCATGGCCGAAGGCATCGGAATCATGTCGCCGAGGCTCACATCCGTGTCCTCGCCGCCCACCGGTTGGTCGAGGGAGACCGCGTGGGCCTCGTGGGTGACCCGCAGCACGAAGGCCACCCGTTTCTCGGTTTCGCCGAGGCGATCGGCGAGCTCCGAAAGCCTCAGGCCGCGCGGCTCGGACGACTGCAGGAAGCGGGCCTTCATGGCCAGACCGATGACTTGGGAGGGTAGACGAATGGCACCGGATTGCTCCTGAAGATGCCGATTCACCGCCTGGCGAATCCACCAGTAGGCATAGGTGGAGAAGCGATAGCCGCGGGTTGGTGAATAGCGTTCGACGGCACGAATCAGGCCGAGGGTGCCGGCCTGGATCACATCCAGTGGATCGAGCTGTAGGTGGCGCATACGTGTCTGATAGTGGCGGGTAACAGACACCACCAACCGGAGATTTGCGGTGACCATCCGATCCATTGCACGGCGCCCCCGTCGGATCAGGCCTGGGTTTGGCTCCTTGCAGCAGAGCCATTCCTGTACCACGGTTCCCAGGTGTAGTTCTTCGGCGGGGGTGAGCAACGGCACCTGACCAATGCTGTGCAGATAATCACCGAATGCGTCGGACATCTCTGCTTGTTGAACAACAGACCGCGATCCTCCAACGGCCATCGATTGAATGTTGACCGAAACTCCCTTGTGCGCCAGATCCGCTGAACTACGCCGCACCGGCGTGGGACAAAGCGAACAAAGGAAGCGGCTGATCTGCGGCGCCAAAGAGGATGGGACGGCTGGTGGCATCGGTAAGGCAAAGCCTCGCCATCACCATGGACGCCCCTGCACCAAGACAACGACCCACCACCAGCAGCGAAGAGCGGCTGGTGGCCGACCTGATCGCCCTGATGGAGGGCGGCGGCTGCCCCTGGCGCAGGCCCTGGCGCGAAGAGGGGGGCCACCACGTGAACCTGCTGAGTGGCCGGGCCTACCGGGGCGCCAACCCGGTGCTGCTCAGCTTGGGGATGGGGCTGCGGGGATCGGAACTTCCCTATTGGTGCGGCTGGGGTGAGGCCCAGCGCCTGGGGGTCAGCCCCCGGCGCGGTAGCCGGGGGGTGACGATCCTGCGCCCCGTGCGGCTGGGAGCCCCAGCAGCAAGCTTGGTGGGGGCAGCGGAGCCTGGGGCGGCAGGGGAAGCCAAGGCAACGCCTGGGGCACTCGAGGCCGAGGCGGCAGGGCATCCGGCGCCGGCGCGGTCGGCTGCGAAAGGGTTCAGCAAGCCCATGGTGGTGTTCAACGCCGCCGATCTGGTAGGGGATCGGGAGGGGAGCAAGGCCCTGGCGGAACGGATCGGCCGCTGCCGCGCCACAGTCCGCTGCAGCGCTCCGGAGCGCGACGAAAGACTGCAGCGAGCCGAATCGGTGCTGGCGGCCTGGGCCGTGGAGCGATGCAGCGGAC
>JBAXOO010000235.1:0-3682 GCA_037133235.1 Cyanobium sp. ELA507 | reverse complement strand
AGCATGGCATAGAGAAGTCCTGCGATGCTGAGTCGATCTTGAATCGGAAGTCGCTTGAAGTTATTGATTGTTGCAATCGCTTGGCCTAGGGGGCTTGGCCATTGGGGTGATTCTCCAAAAACAGGAGCTGTCGCTTCCAATCCATCGGGTGACCAAAAAGCACTGGTTGTGAAGTCAGTGAAAATATTGCCTATTTCGAGCTCTTCTGTGAGGGCATTGATGTTGGGATAGTCCTTCCAAAAGCCCCTGGTCCCCGCCTCAAAGGGTTTACCGCTTTTGGTTGTGATTGGTTGACTGCCGGTTGGATCGAGCCTCCCATCGATCAAGGTCACGTCAACGCCGGCTTCGCAGAGTGACTTTGCGGCACCCCAGCCAGCCCATCCGCCTCCGATCACGACGACATGAGATTGGTTTCTGTCGGGCATGGTGTTGTCTGGCATGGCTTGTTCTAGCGCCTGATCCGGCGCTATGACGCCAGCGGACGCAGAGCTGGCTACCCATGAACGATCTGCCCATCTGGGATCAGCTCCTGCGCCGTTACGTGGACCAGGCTGGGCGTGTGGATTACGAGGCCTGTAGCACCCACGACCCCCAAACCCTCTGCCGCTGGCTGGCCCAGCAATCTGCCGATACCAACGGCCGTGAGGATCACCTCGCCCACTGGATCAACCTCTACAACGCTTTCACCATCCAGTCAGTGCTCTCGGCTTATCCGATCGCATCGATTCGCCCCACCCTGATGGGGCTACCGAACTGGATCGCTTTCCTCCGCTTCTTCCAGCGGCGCGTGCATCGCCTTGGCAATGAGTTATTCAGCCTGGCGCAGATCGAAAACAGGATGCTGCGCCAGATCACCGCTGATCCCCGCATTCACTTCGCGATTGTCTGCGCCTCCATCGGTTGTCCGTTGCTGCGCCACGAGGCCTACACGCCCGAGGGGGTGGAAGAGCAACTGGAGCAGGATGTGACCCGCTTCATCAACAACCCCGCCAAGGTGCGATTCGATGCCGAGAGGGGCGTTCTGTACTGCAGCAAGATCTTCCGGTGGTACAAGGCTGATTTCCTGGCGGTTGCGCCTTCCCTGCCCGACTACATCCTTCCCCGCATGCAAGGGGTTTCGGCACCGCTTCATCAACCCCGGGTCGCGTTTCTACCCTACGACTGGAGTTTGAATCAGCGGATGTCCTCGTAGAGGCGCTTGAGAGGCGTCGGTGGCATGCCCAGACCCCAGAGCACGCCGATTGAGAGATAGATCGCAGCGGCCTTGCCGGAGCCCCAGCGCTGCACCCGCCGGTCGGAACTGATCACCACCCGGTTGATCAGCCGGATGCGTCCCTGCTTCAGCAGCCGCAGGCAGAGATCGCCATCCTCCAGGATCGGAAGAGCTTCGTTGAAGCCACCCACCTCCCAGAAGGTTTGCCGCCGACAGATCATCACCTGATCGCCGAACAGCAGACGCAGTCCACGCCAATACAGTTGTGGGCGAAACAGCAATGGTGCCAGATGGGTCTTGAGCAGGTTCAGGGCCGAAATCCCCCAGCGGGTGGTGTCTTCGCCACTCATCAGTGACACGAAGCCCGCCCCGGCGATGGCCCGGTCCTCCAGCACCCGCTCCGCGATCGCTACCAGATCGGTGGGAACGAGGGTGTCGGCATGCAGAAAGCAGAGCAGGCTGCCGCGGGCCAGCCGCGCACCTGCATTCATTTGGATCGCCCGGCCCGCTGATTCACAGGAGATGACCGCCACACCCGCCGCGGTGGCGATCGCCCGGGTGGCGTCGCAACTGCCGCCATCCACCACCAGCACTTCGAGGGCCGGTGGATCGAGGGCACGCACATTCGCCAGCGTGCTTCCCAGGCTGGCGGCCTCGTTCAGGGTGGGAATGATGATCGAGAGTGGCGCCATGCCAGTGCCTCTCATCGGTGCGGCTTCAGGAGCAGACCCCAGAAGCGATTGAACGGATGCACAAGCGTGGTGGGTAGGCCCTCATGCACTAGCTGATGCCCTTGGTTCACCCATTCAAACAGCCCTCCCTCCAGATTTACGGCCTTCCGGAAGCCCCTCTCCCGCAGCCGTTTCACCACGGCAGCACTGCGCACCCCCACCGCACAGCACACCAGGATTGGCCTCTCCCACGAGGCATTGCCCAGCGGGCCTGAGTGGGGAATCTCCTCCCCATCCCCGATCAACACCGCGCCTGGGAGGCAACTCACATTGAATTCGGCGGTCGTGCGGGCGTCGAGAACCAACCAGTCGCCAGCCTGCTGCATCGCCAGGATCTTTTGCAGGCGATCAGGACGAATGGAGGGAACCGATGAATAGCGCACCCGGATCCACTGCTTCAGCCAGAACCACACGAAGCTTTGCATCGCGCCCCAGCCAACGGCCGATCAAAACGATACGATGCTGAGCACTAGTGTGCTGTCCCGGAGATTTGCGAGCAAAGTCGCTGGAGCTTTTCCAGGATCGAATCCGCCGTGGCGGTCCAGTTGAACGGGGCCTTGGTCTTGTTGTAGGCGACCACGAACAGCTCGATTTTGGTGATCAGCTCCTTGACGCTGGAGAAGCTGCCCCGTCGGATCGCGCGCTGGGTGATGATCCCAAACCAGCGCTCGACCTGGTTCAACCAGGAGGCGTAGGTGGGGGTGTAGTGCACGTGGAAGCGGGGCCGCTGGGCCAGCCAGGCCCTGACCTTGGAATGCTTGTGGGTGCAGTAGTTATCGACGATCAGGTGGATGTCAAGCTGCTCGGGGACGGACTTCTCGATCTGCCGCAGAAAGCCCAGAAATTCCTGGTGGCGATGGCGCGGCTTGCACTGGGTGATCACCTCGCCGGTGGCCACGTCCAGCGCCGCAAATAGGGTTGTGGTGCCGTGACGGATGTAGTCGTGGGTGACACCTTCGACGTAGCCAAGACCCATGGGAAGCAGCGGCTGAGTCCTGTCCAGAGCTTGGATCTGCGTCTTTTCGTCGACGCAGAGAACCATCGCCTTGTCGGGCGGATTCAGGTACAGGCCGACAATGTCGCGGACTTTTTCGACAAAGAACGGATCGGTGGAGAGCTTGAAATGCTTCTGGCGGTGCGGCTGCACCGAGAAGGTCTGCAGCCAGCGGTGAACGGTGGTTTTGGAGATGCCGGTGGCAGCCGCGAGAGAGCGCGCTGACCACTGAGTGCTGCCATCGGTGGGCTACTCCTTCGGAGAAGGCTTCGCCTAGGTCTGCAGCGCCCGGTTGATCACCTCAGCCACCGCATCGTCCTCGTAGGTGCGAGGCCTGCCAGGCCTCAGCTCGTCGTGCAGGCCCTCCAGGCCCAGCTCCCGGTACCGCTTACGCCACTTGCCAACGGTCATGCCCGTCAGACCCATTCGCTTGGCGATGGCGGTGTTGGTTTCGCCAGCACCGCAGGCCAGCACGATCTGGGCGCGCTGGACGATCGAATGCGGCAGCGAACGGGAACTGGCGATGCCCTGCAGCTGCTGAACTTCCTCATCGCTGAGAACCAGCGGAGGCATCGGACGACCAAGAGCCACGGAGCGCCTTTGGGACACTCCTAATTCTAGTCTCTATTTCTGGGACAGCACACTAGGTGGCTGCTGAAAAAGCCCGAGAACGCCAGCCACCTCCAAGCCAATACGGCAATGTCATGTGTAGCTGCCTCCCTGCTGGGGGCCCTGCGGCACGAC
>JBAXOO010000234.1:0-3690 GCA_037133235.1 Cyanobium sp. ELA507 | reverse complement strand
CTTGAGGTGAGCACCAGTAACGGCGACTGGCGCACGATCCGCCAACCGATGCCGCTGCTCTGCCCGCTGCCAGCGATGGTGGGGTGATCCGGCGGCCATCATGGACAGCCAGGAGTGATTGCCATGGCTGTTGACGATCCCGCCCCAGTGCCCTCGCAGACCGATCTGCCGCAGGATCGCAAGCTCTCCCTGATTCGCTTTGCGGTGCGGGCCGTGCGTGTCACCGCCAGCACGATCGCCGTGGTGGCCCTGCTGCGGCAGGAATGGGTTGCGGCCGCTGCCTTCGGTGTCGTCTGGTTGCTGATCCTTGGGGCGCCCAGGCTGTTTCCCCTCCTGCAGGATCCCGCTGAGGCTCCATGAGCGACAGGCATGGCCTGGCGGGTGCTTAATCCCTTGGTGCAGCAGGAGTAGGCGCAGGCTGATGATCCTTTCCTTGTTCCGAGCCTCAGGAACCCAGCAACGCTGTGCACTCCAGGCGTTCCTGGCTGGCATCGCGCCGCTGCAGACGCTGGGTGATCATGCTGGCCAGATAGTCGGCGTCGTTGGCGACACCGCAGAACCGGCCTGAGCCCCAGGTGTGGAGCCATGGCAAGCCGAGGAAATAGAGGCCCGGGCTCTGGGTCATCCCCCGGTCATGGGCTGGTTGGCCGGAACCATCAAAGACTGGAATATCGATCCAACTGAAATCACTGCGATAGCCAGTGCACCAAATCACTGCGGCAAGGGGCCGGCTGTTGAGATCGAGGCCTGGATCCTTGCCAGGGCCCGGTTGCCAACAGGGCGAATAGGGGGCTTCTTGCTTGGCGTCAATGCCCTCCTTAGCAATCCAGCTGTCAATGCTGCTACGGATTCGGCAGTACACAGCATCGGCCTGATCGAGATTGGCCGCTAGATCATCATCAAAGCTGATGCACTCCGCCGTGATGGCCTGCAACCGTCCATGCAGATGCATGCCCTCAGCAGCACGGGCCCGCAGATCAATCTCACGACCTCCATCACGGCCGGTGAGGTAGTGATTGGTCTTGGAGCGCACAGCGCGGGGATCGGGGTGATCCGCAATGGGCATGGAGTAGTACCCCATGCGATCTAGCCAGTCCACCACATCCTTGCCGCGGTAACGCCTGGGTGATCGGGGCGCAGATCCAACACTCAAATGCACCTCACGTCCATCAAGGAATAAATCCTCAGCGATCTGGGAACCCGATTGGCCACTTCCCACCACAAGAACAGGGCCTTCCGGCAAGGAAGCGGCGTTGCGGTACTCACGGGCATCCAACTGAAGCGTTGAGGCGGGAAGGCGTGGCGACTCCCCATGCCGGCGGGGGAGGTGGTAGCCACCGGTCGCTACCACAACATGGTCGGCATGAATCTCGCCTTCTGTCGTCAACAGGCGATAACCAGGCCCGTTGTGGACTAAACGCCTAACAGCAACTCCCTCCCGCAGTTCGGCTCCAACAAAACCGGCAAAGCGCTGTAAATAGGAGACGATCTCCGATTTCACCATGAATCCTTCAGGGTCCGAACCGTCGTACGGAAAATCGGGCAGACTACATTGCCAATTCGGCGTGACAAGGCAGAAGGAATCCCATCGCTGCTGGTCCCAGGCATAGCCGATTCTATTTTTCTCGAGCACTAAGGGGCGGATGCTGCGCTTCTGGAGCGCCTGGGCCACCGACAGCCCTGCCTGCCCTCCTCCAACCACAACCACTTGGCGATGCTGAAGCTGGGATGATCCATTCACAGCAGGTTAACCCGAGCAACTTTCCATCATGAATGGCTCGTCGCGTTGGATCCGTAGCCAATCACACAGATTGGCTGGCCATCGAATCGGCCGCCTCGCGTGCACCAATTTGGTCGTATCGGCGACATTTCTTGATGCGGTGGTAGGGCGATGCTGCGCCGGCATCTGATCACACAAACGTTCATGCCTGCTGTCAGCCGTCCTTCCAATCAGCCAGGCGATTTCCTCGTTGACTATGAGGAGAAGGTCTTTCCCGATGTCAAGGCTGAGCCTGGCGAAAAAGCCCTGATCACCTTTCACACCGTGGCCTTTGAGGGCTCCATCGGTCTTGTGAACCTGCTTCAGGCGAGCCGTCTCATCAACAAAGGCTTTGAAACCTCTGTTTTGCTCTACGGCCCGGGTGTCACCCTCGGCGTGCAACGCGGCTTCCCCAAGCTGGGTGATGCGGCCTTCGATGGCCACCTCAACTTCAATGCTCGCCTGCAGAAGTTCATGGATCAGGGCGGCAAGGTGTATGCCTGTCGTTTTGCCCTGCAAGCGCTCTACGGTCACGGTGAAGGGGCCTTGATGCCCGGAATTCGTCCGGTCAATCCCCTCGATGTGCTCGACATCGTGCTGATGCACCGCAAGGAGGGTGCCTTCATCCTCGACACCTGGACCCTCTGATCGAGCGAGGATCTTTGCCGCCATGGCCACCACGATCAAGGTTGCTGCTGCCCAGATCCGCCCGGTCCTGTTCAGTCTGGACGGCTCTGTGCAGCGGGTTCTTTCGGCCATGGCGGAGGCCGCGGAGCAGGGGGTGGAGTTGATTGTTTTCCCGGAAACCTTTCTGCCCTACTACCCCTATTTCTCCTTCGTCGAGCCGGCCGTGCTGATGGGGCGCTCCCATCTCGCGCTCTACGAGCAGGCTGTCACCGTTCCAGGCCCCGCCACCACCGCGATTGCGGCGGCTGCTCGCCAACACGGCATGCATGTGCTGCTCGGCATCAATGAGCGGGATGGGGGCAGCCTCTATAACACCCAGCTCCTGATCGATCGCGGTGGTGAGATTGTGCTCAAGCGCCGCAAAATCACCCCCACCTACCACGAGCGCATGGTGTGGGGTCAGGGCGATGGTTCTGGGCTCAAAGTTGTGGACACCAGCCTGGGCAAGATTGGCTCCCTGGCCTGCTGGGAGCACTACAACCCCTTGGCCCGCTTCGCCCTGATGGCCCAGGGGGAGGAAATCCATTGCGCCCAGTTTCCAGGCTCGCTGGTGGGTCAGATCTTTAGCGAGCAGACGGCGGTCACCATGCGCCATCACGCCCTGGAAGCGGGATGCTTTGTGATCTGTTCCACCGCCTGGCTCGACCCCGAGGACTACGGCGCCATTACGCCGGATACCTCCCTGCACAAGGCCTTTCAAGGTGGCTGCCACACGGCCGTGATCAGTCCTGAAGGTCGATATCTGGCTGGTCCCCTGCCAGAAGGCGAAGGTTTGGCCATCGCCGAACTCGATCGTTCCCTGATCACCAAGCGCAAACGCATGATGGACAGCGTGGGCCATTACAGCCGGCCGGATTTGCTTGGGCTTCGCATCAATCCAACCCCGACCACCCAGATGAGTGCCCTGGGCACCGCACCGGAAACACTGGAATCACCGCAATGGATCGCCCTCAACCAGGAGTTGATTGATGTCTGAGCTTGGACGCCTGGTCACGGAATTGCAGGTCCATGGTGTCGCCGATCCGGCCCTGCCTGGCAACCGCGGTCGGCGGGGTGGAGCCGGTCCTTCGGATCATCGCGCCCTCACGATTGAGGGCGCCACGGTGATGGTGCCTGTGTACAACTCGGCCTCCAAGGTCTCGCCATACAGCCTGGAATCCGATGCCGACGGAGCGGTGGCGCTAGCCAATCGAGAGGGAGGGGCCTTAAGCAGCGTGGCTGTCACAGCCGAGCCGGCCTTCTAC
>JBAXOO010000233.1:0-3718 GCA_037133235.1 Cyanobium sp. ELA507 | reverse complement strand
CTGCCGGGGCTGCGGCCGCCCCCGCGGGGTGGTGGGCCGAGAAGGTCTTCTCAAACTGCCCGACCTGCCGCACCAGGCTGAACAGTTCCAACGTCTCCAGGCTGCTGCTCAGACCCTCGGGCCGTACCTCCCCCAGGGCCAGCCGCGGCTCGCTGGGGAGGGGAACGCTCAACAGGATCTCCGCCAGCATGCGGGAGCGGTAGGCGCTTTCCCTCCCTACCGCGAGTTTGTCCTTGAGGGCGCCCTTGAGCACCCCCTTGGCGGCCTTGTCTCCCTTCAGGGCATCGAGGGCGGCGTAGATGCCGTCAAGACTGCCGTTCTCCTGCAGCAGACCCACCGCAGTTTTCGGACCCACCCCCTTCACGCCGGGGATGTTGTCGGAGCTGTCGCCGGTGAGGGCCTTGAGATCCACCACGTCCTCCGGGGGAACCCCCAGCCGGGCGATCACCTCGTTGCGGCGGATCTCCACCGGTCCGCTCGATTTCGCATAGGGACCGCCGCCCATGTACAGCACGGCGATGTCGCGTCCATCGTCGACCAGTTGAAAGAGGTCGCGGTCGCCCGAGAGGATCCGAACCCGCCAGCCCTCGCCAACCGCCCGCTGGGCCAGGGTGCCGAGCACGTCGTCGGCCTCGAAGCCCGGGGCCAGGCAGAGGGGCAGATCCAGATCGTCGGCAAGGATCCGCTGCAGATTGCCGAGATCCTCAAAGAAGTGGGCCGGCGCCTCATCCCGGTGGGCCTTATAGGCCTCGTCTGCCTCGTGGCGGAAGGTGGGTTCAGCGGTATCGAAGGCGATCACCACCCCCTGGGGGTTGAGGCCGCGGCAGTTGTCGAGCAGGGCCTTGAGGAAGCCGTAGGTCACGCTGGTGGGAACCCCCGCCTTGGTGCTCAGCCCACCATCGCCTCCCTTGGCGAAGGCGTAGAAACTGCGGAAGGCCAGGGAGTGGCCATCCACCAGCAACAGCAGGGGCTTCGCCCCCTCGGGACCGGCCTGGGGTTCCCCGGCTTGCTTGATCCTCCCGCCTACTGCCCCGCCTACTGCCTGCGCCATGCACTGCTCCCCGGTCCGCGGCCACAGCCTGCCAGAGGTGTCGCCGAGATGACGCTGGGACCATTTGCGCCATCCTGGGGGGACAGAGTCGATCCCGCGCCGTCGCCATGTCCCGTTCGCTACGCCGCTTCTCCATCCACCTGATGCTGGAGGGCGGGCACGTGCAGGTGGTGGAATTCCGCCGGCTTGAGGATTTCCAGAGCTGGTACGGCGGCGTGTTGGCTCCGGCGGCCCCGGAGGCTTTTGTGACCGTGCCGTTAGGCGATCTGGAGGGGGAGTATCTGGTGGTGCGGGCCGGCAGCGTGATCGGCATCCGGGTGGAACCGGAGTTCGGGGCCAGCCAGGAGTAGGAATTGGCCCGAAGTGGTCTCCCTTGGCCAAGCCCCTGAATCCGGCCGCTGCCGTTTGGGTGCTGGCGAGCGCTCCTAGGCCAGGGCCGCTTCCAGCCGGGGCCTGTCTTCGCCGGTGCGGTGCAGCAGCAGCCAGGTGGTGAGCAGGTCTGGGCCCTGGAGGCTGCCGAGCAGGGCGGCGCGCAGGGTTTTCATGACCAGGCCCTTCTTCACACCAGCGGCCTCGGCGGTGGCCCCCAGCAGCGCCTGGGCCGCGGCGGGTTCCAGATCCCCAGCCGGCAGATGGTTCAGCAGGGCCTCCAGCACGGCGCTAGCCCCCTCGAGCGCCAGTTGTTGCTGGGCGGCGCCATCGGGTTGGGGCCGACTGAAGAAGGGCACGGCCTGCTCCACCCCGTCGCTGAGGCGGGTGAGGGAGGGGCCCAGCAGGCCGCAAAGATCGAGCTGCCATTGTGGATCGGCCCCGCTCCCCTCGCTGGCCCATCCACGCTCCTGCCAGAGGGGCAGCAGGGCCTCTCGGATGGTCTCAGGGGGAAGCTCGTGCAGCACCTGGCTGTTGAGCCAGTCGAGCTTGTCCCAGTCGAAGCGAGCTCCCGCCCGGTTGACCCGCTCGAAATCAAACACGGCGGCTGCCTCGGCGAGGTTGAAGCGCTCCCCCATCCCCTCCGGCGGTGACCAGCCCAGCAGGGTCATGTAGTTAGCGAGGGCCTCGGCCACGAACCCCATCCGGCGGAAGTCCCCCACGGAGGTCACGCCGTCGCGTTTGGAGAGCTTGCGGCCCTCCTGGTTGAGGATCAGGGGGGTGTGGGCGAACACCGGCGCCGCCTGGCCGAGGGCCCCATACAGGAGCAGTTGCTTGGCGGTGTTGGCGATGTGGTCTTCGCCGCGGATCACATGGGTGATCGCCATGGCGGCGTCATCTACCACCACAACGAGGTTGTACAGGGGGTCGCCGATCCGGTCGGCGGGGGCCCGGCGGGCAATCACCATGTCACCGCCCAGGTCGGCGCCGGCCCAGCGCATCTCGCCGCGCACCAGGTCGGTCCAGGTGATCGTGGCGGTGTCATCGATCCGGAAGCGCACCGTGGCCTGGCGGCCCTCGGCGAGGTAGGCCTGCTCCTGCTCGGGGCTGAGGTTGCGGTGGCGGTTGTCGTAGCGGGGGGGCAGGTTGCTGGCCGCCTGCTGCTCCCGCATCGCCGTGAGCTCTTCCTCTGTGGCGTAGCAGCGGTAGGCGTGACCTGACGCCAGAAGCTGCGCGATGGCGGCGCGGTGCTGCTCGATCCTTTCGCTCTGGATCACGGGCTCGCCATCCCAGTGCAGACCCAGCCAGCTGAGGC
This sequence comes from Cyanobium sp. ELA507, assembly GCA_037133235.1. Classification (GTDB taxonomy): domain Bacteria; phylum Cyanobacteriota; class Cyanobacteriia; order PCC-6307; family Cyanobiaceae; genus Cyanobium. The sequence goes on along the minus strand of JBAXOO010000233.1, from coordinate 983 downwards.
CCTCCAGGATGTCGGCGGTGAAGGCTGGCTTGCTGCGCTCCCGGTCGGTGTCTTCAATGCGCAGCAAAAACTGGCCGCCGTGGCGACGGGCGAACAGCCAGTTGAAGACCGCCGTGCGGGCGGTGCCGATGTGGAGGGTGCCGGTGGGGCTGGGTGCGAGTCGAACCCGGACCGGAGCCGCGACTACCACCGTGTTGCTCTCCTTGAAATCGGGTGAAGGGAATCCGGGGATTCTTGAACGGGACTGACGGGGCTCGAACCCGCAACTTCCGCCGTGACAGGGCGGTGCTCTAACCGATTGAACTACAGTCCCAAATTTGGCCTTCATTCAGGCCCCTGCTCAGTCTTTGACCAAAACCCCGGTCTTCACCAGAACTCTGCCTTGACCGAAGCATTGTCGAGAATTCAGGGGCATCCCGAGGGAACCGGCTGATCACGACGCTGGCCGTAGGCGCCAACTAAGGAAGTATCCACCGCGACCGGTCCCTCCGTCAACGCGGCACGTCAACGCAGCACGTCAACGCACCTGGCCACGCCCGCCAACCAGCTTGCTCCGCCTTGACCAACGAATGGCTGCCGCCAAAAAACGAAGACCAAGCAAGGATCTGCAGGTACCCGGATTTGGCCAAAACAGCGCAGTTACCCAGGCGAGGACGCCGGAGAACTGAGGGTGGAGAAATGGCTGGATTAAGCATCTCGCGCCTTAGGGGCGGAAGCCGGCCGGTTCGATCAGTCGCACCTGGTTGCCCCGGGCGGTGAACTCCCGACCTTGATCGCTCTGCACGACGACGCGGCCGCCGGACTTGACCCGGATCACCCGCGCCCGCACCCAGCCAAGCGCTGCCGATTCCAGCACCTTGACCACGTCACCGGGCTGTAGATCCAACTCCATGTTCGGAACCACGAAAAACTGCAGATAGGGCCATCGACGCGCCGTGGAGGACTCGAACCTCCGACATCAGGTTTTGGAGACCTGCGTTCTA
>JBAXOO010000232.1:0-3741 GCA_037133235.1 Cyanobium sp. ELA507 | reverse complement strand
CATGAGGCCCGGTTGGCCTCTGAACGCCGGGGAGTCCTGGTGCGCCGTGCCGGCCAGAGCGGGGCGGTGGCCCTGATGGTGCTGGCCTCGGTGCTGCCCCTGTTGTGGCCCGTGGCGATTTTGGGAGGGGTCAAGGCCTTCCCCCGCACCAGCCGCAGGGTGGGCCTCGGCCTGGTGGCGATCACCGGCCTTGGTTTGCTCTTGGGCACCCTGGCGGTGGTTCAGCTCGGCAAGGGTCTGCTGACGCCCGCGCCCCCGCCAGCTGCGGTGCTGGCCCCCGGCCCGTCGCCCCTGGGGGGCATGGCCGAAACGGCCGACGACGCCATGGGCAACGACATCGCCGAGCGCCTCAACCGCGCCACCGATTACTGGACCCTGGAGGGCACCAGCCCCGATGGCAGCGCCACCTACCGCAAAGGTCTCTACCGCAGCTGGAACGGCCAGACGGTGATCGTGCTACCCCGAACCACCTGGACCTACCTGACCCCCGGCGAGCGCCGGGCCCTGGCCCGATATGGGGCCGCCAACCGAGGTGTGGCCGCCATCCACGTGGGCCGGGTCGTGCCCTCCACCGCCTTTGCCGGCAACACGATCACGGTGGAGGAGCGGGTCTGGCCCTAGAAAAACTCGTCAAAGTTGTCGAAATCGACCGCCTTGAAGTTGCCCGCCTCCACCTGCTGCATCAACCGCACCAGCTGAGCCCACAGCGCCCCGGCCGTGGCCAGCGACAACAGAAAGGCCACCAACAGGGCGGCGCCGGCGCCGAAACCAAACACCTGCAGGCTGCCGCCGATGAACAGGGTCACCCCCAACACCAGGCCGATCCAGGGGAGCATCGTTGTCGCTCCGCCCAAGGGCAGCATCGGCAGGCGGTCCTGCTTCCAGCCTTCGAGCCGCAATTGCACCAGCTTGGAGAAAGTGAGGCCGCAAACCAGGGCAATCGCCAGACCAAGGCCGGCCAACGCGTAGGGAGGTTGCTGGAACTGGGCGAATTCCAACAGGATCTCGGCGTCATCGAGATGGGCGTAGAAACCACTGGCCGCATCGAGGGCCGCCTCCTGCAGGTCGAGGGGCGGTGCTGCCGCGCTGATGGTGGAGACCAGCAGGGAAGCCAGGGTGGCGGGCGAGGGAATCACGCGGCGGCTGCAGGGGGATGGCCCCAGACCTTAGGGAACGGCAACGGCGGCGGTCTTCAGGCCGCCAGTGGATTGAGCCGCGCCAGCAGGCCGCTGGCCATCCGCCCGGGCGAGAAGGTGCGGCGCAACAGTCCGAGCAGGGCTTGGAGGTCGTCCGCGTGGAGGCGGTCGTCGGCCACCAGGCTGAGCACAAACCGCTGGCGAAGGCTGCCTCCCTCGCGGCCAAACAGAAGCCGCAGGCCATCGCGGGCGATCGGCAGCAGGTCCACCGCCGGACCATCGCTCTCCACCACCGCCAGCAGGTTTTCGAGCCGTTGGATGCGAAGGCGGCCGTTGGGATCGAAGATCACCTCCAGCAGTTTCTCGCGCATCTCGGCCGTATCGCCGGCCAGCAGGCGCCGGGCGACGTAGGGATAGGCCACCCGGATGATGCGGAAATCGGGATCGAGACGCATCGCCAGGCCCTCCTGGCTCACCACCGCCCGGATGATCAGGGCAAAGCGGGCCGGCACGCGGAAGGGATAGTCGTACATCAGCTCCGAAAAGCGATCGGTGATCGCCTTGAAGTTGAAGTTGCCCACGTTTTCGCCCAAAGCTCCGCCCAGCACCTCGGCCAAGGCCGGCACAATCGGGACCAAATCGGCCTGGGGATTGAGGAAACCCAGGGCCACAAAGTCGCGGGCAAGGGCTTCAAAATCCCGGTTGATCAGATGCACTACCGCGCCGGTGAGTGTGAGGCGATCGGAATCGCTGATCGAATCCATCATGCCGAAATCGACATAGGCCACATGGCCCAGATCCCCTGTCTTGCCGTGCAGGGCAAACAGGTTGCCGGGGTGGGGATCGGCATGGAAATAACCGAATTCCAACAGCTGCTGCAGGCCGGAAATCACCCCGGTGCGAATCAGGGCGGCGGGATCGAGATGGTTGGCTTCCAGCTCGCGACGGTTCTGGAGCTTGGTGCCTTCAATCCACTGGGTCGTCAGCACCAGGCGGCTGCTCAGATTCCGCTCCACCTGCGGCACCGTGACCTCGGGATGGTTCTGGAAGAGGCCGGCGAAGCGCTCGGCATTATCCGCCTCGCGGCGGTAATCGATCTCCTCAAACAGGGTGCTGCCAAATTCATCGATAATCGCCCCGAGCCCAAAGCCCAGATTGAGGGGCAAAAATGGGGCGGCCAGCACCCCGAGGGAGCGGATGATCACCAGATCACGCCGCATCACAAACGGCAGCCGGGGGCGCTGCACCTTCACCGCCACCCAGCGGCCATCGGCGAGCCGGGCCCGGTAAACCTGCCCCAGGCTGGCGGCCGCCACCGGAAAATCGGGAAATTCGGCAAACAGCTGGGAGGCCGGGGCCCCCAGCTCGCTTTCAATCAGCCCCAGCGCCACGGCATGGGGGAAGGCGGGAAGGTCGTCCTGGAGGCGGGTGAGATCCTCGAGCCATTCCCGTTTGACCAGATCCGGGCGGGTGGAGAGGGCCTGGCCCACCTTGATGAAACAGGGACCCAGACCACTGAGGGTGGAGAGGATCCGCTGGGCCAGACGCCGCTGCACCTTGAGATCCGGACTGCTCGACTGGGCCGCCAAAGAAAGGCCCAGCCCGCCGAGCTGGACCACCACCACCACCAGGCGACTGATCCAGATCCAGGGACGCAGGACTAGCCAGCGAAAATCGGCCCGCGGGTCATAGCGGGGAGCGGGAGGTTCAGGCTGCGGCGGGGACCCTGGGGCGGTCCTGAAAGCCCCGGGGGCGGCAAGGCCTGATGGTGCAGGGAAGGTCGAGCGGGTCAGGGCGCGGGGCGTTGACTGGCGAGACTCTAGAAACCACGCGCCGTTGCCATGGGCGATCGCCCCAATGGGTCCCTCTTCTCCCTGCTCGAGGGCTCCAGCGATCTGCCCCTCCATCTGCCCGCCCACGGCCGCGGCCGGGCCCTGGCGCCCCAGCTGCGACGCCTGCTGGGGCGCCCTGCCGCCAGCTGGGATCTGCCCGAACTGCCGGCCCTGGGGGGTCCGCTAGAGCCCCAGGGCGCGGTAGCCGAAGCCCAGGCGGCCTGCGCCACCCTGCTGGGAGCACGGCATTGTTGGTTTGGCGTCAATGGCGCCAGCGGCCTGCTCCAGGCGGCCTTGCTGGGTCTCGCGCCGCCCGGTTCGCGGGTGCTGCTGCCCCGCAACCTGCACCGCTCCCTGCTCCATGCCTGTGTGCTGGGCCAACTGGAGCCCCTGCTCTTCGACCTGCCCTTCGACCCGCGCACCGGCCTGTGGCTCCCCCCCAGCCCGGCCCACCTGGAGCGGGTGCTGGCGGCGGCGGCCCCCATGCAGCCGGTGGCCGCGGTCCTGGTGGACCCCACCTACCAAGGGTTTGGCAGCGAACTGGGGGCACTGGTGGACCTCCTCCACGGCTGCGGAGCGGGGCTGCCCGTGCTGGTGGACCAGGCCCATGGCGATGGGGCAGCCCTGGCGGCCGGAGCCGACCTGGTGGTGCTCTCGCTGCAGAAGGCCGGCGGCGGCCTGGCCCAGTCGGCTGCCCTGCTGGCCCAGGGCGATCGCTTCGATCGGCGGGCCGTGGAGCGCAGCCTGCTCTGGCTGCAGACCTCCAGTCCCAG
>JBAXOO010000231.1:0-3749 GCA_037133235.1 Cyanobium sp. ELA507 | reverse complement strand
TCAGATCACCGACACCGTGGTGCCAAAGCGGCCCTGCAGCTTGCGGGCGAGGGCATGGGCGCGGGCCATGGGCATATAGCGGAGCTTCTTGATCGGCTTGCCGCGGCGGCCGATGGGCTGGGTGATGCGCTCATGGCCATAGGCCTTGATGCCATCCGGATAGATGTGCATGACCAGGCAGCGGATTTCGCAGCGGGGAGCTTTGCTGATCGCCATGGAGGAAGGGGCGTGGGACGCCACCCGGTCGCCCGGCCCCACGGCGACTGCAAGGACTGCGTCGCACCGTTAGGTGCGCCAACGGGAAACGCAGCCCGGCCCGATCCTTGCTGCCGCTGGGGGGTGGGGCATGGTGCGGTGCAGCCCACACCGATTCCGTGGCCGCTGCTCGACCCGCCTCGATGCTGGTGCCTTTTGCCAGGTCAGGCGTCACTCCTGATGGCCACGAAGTCCCATGATCCAATGAGCGGGACCGATCAAGCAGCGAAGATTCGTTCAAAGTGCTCTAGTCAACGGAACGTCACATAGATCAAGCTGGGCCGCAAGCAGATCAAGCTCATTCCCCTTGGAGCTTCTGAGGAGGAGTGAGGTCAGCCGTACTTAGGTCCAGTTGGACCCTTTGTCACGCGTCAAGAAAAGCCGCCGATAGCTACTACCACCAGCTGGCGCAGTTGCTGCAGTTCGGAGCTGCTGATCCGTGACTCCGTGGAAGCAGCGATGCGTGTCTTGGCCACGCAGGTCAGATTCTGCGGGAGTAGGTAACTCACTTTCGTGCACCCGTTGCTGGCAGTCGGCTGGAGCACCACTGTCAGTTCCTCGATCGCCAGTTCGGGGTCACCTGTCATCGGCACCACCAGCACCGTTGGATAGGCAGGATCAAACAGCTCGGAGTCCTGCACGACCACAGCAGGTCTGAGCTTGTTGGGCTCGGGTGGATGGGGATCTTGAGCGGGATCGTCAGGATCTCTGCGCCAGTCGACGGTGATGATCTGCCCAGCCTTGAGGTCCACGCTGATTTCAGCGGCTGATGGATTCGGTCGTGGCCCAATCGTCGATGAAGGCCTTGGCTTCCGGGTCGGAAGCAATGTGGGCTGCCACGCTCTTGCTTTGGGCGCGGATCCGGGCTCGCATGGCATCCATGGCGCTCACCGAGCTGCTCACCTGCACCACGCTCCTACCGCCGCGTTCCCGCCTGCGGACGGAAAAGGGAGTCAGGAGCTTCTCGGTGGCTTGATCAGCAGGGGTCATGAGCGCAGATGGCTTCGATGCCCACAAGGGTGCTCAACAACCATAAAGGCCTTCTGACGCCCTTTCAGCTCAGCTCGTACCGTCGGGCTGGCGACTATCCAGCGGTTCAGAGGCGCTGCCGCAAAACCCTGGCAGCTCAGAACGTTCGATGGGGCTAGCTGCGCGCCGGTCCCCTCCAGGCTGCGCCCCTGGGCAAGGGCTGACGCGAGTCGGCCTGGGGCCGACCCTTGCCGGGCGGGGCGGCCTTGGGAAGGGCCCGCCGCTCCGCCCGGGGTCTGCTGTGGGGGGTGATGCGCTGGCGGTCGCAGGCGCCGTTAGGCGCTGGTTGCTGGGGCCTCCGCTCACTCAGTAGTCGTCTGGAAAGAGCACGGTCGTGATCGGCCCGTCACCCTCGCCGCGGATGTCGTTGGTGATCACCCAGATCGTGCCGTGATCGGCGGTGGCGTAGCTGGAGAAGAGGCGGCCATCGCCTGTGCGGGCTGCTTCCTCGTTGGCGGCCTTGTCGTCATCGCTGAGGTCGCCCCAATCGCCAGCGGCATGGCGATCAAGCAGGGCGGTGATCAGCGAGTGGGGAACGTCGGCGGCCACGGCGGCGGTGGCCACCACTCGGCCGAGGTTATGGAGCATGGCGCTGGTGAATGAAGGGAAAAGGCGTGACCAAGCCGGCCCCGCCGCAGTGGAGCGAGTCTGATCCGATCAGGCGGTGCGGGCCTGCTGGTGTTGGCTCTGGAGCTGTGGGCTCTGGAGCCTGGCCAGGAAGTCCTCAATCCAGAGGCGATGGCGCTGCTCGGTGATCAACCCAGCGATGGAGGGGGTGGAGTCGGGCACCTGGAAGGCACTGCGGAAGGCACGTGAGAAGGCCGCCAGCTGGGGCGGCAGCAGGGCCCGGATGCGCTCCTGCAGGGCGGCGATGGTGGCTGGATCGAGGGCGGCCTCGCTGGCAGGGCCGGTGGTTCCGGTAGAGGCGCTGTTTGGCACCGCCTGGGGCCTGGCGATGGCAGCCGGGGCGCTGGTAGCCCTGGTGCCATTGCTTCCTTGTCCCTGGTTTCGGGGCGGTCCGTTGAAGGCAGCCGCGATGGGGTTGGCCTGGGCCGAGGTGCGCCGTGATGGCGCCGTGAAGCTCCCCACCTGATTTCTGGGCTGGGAGTGTCCAGGAGCATGCCCATTGCACTGGATCGGTTGCTGGCCATTGCCCTGGCCGGGGGTAAGGCTCCCACTGGCGGTTTCCCTGCCCGTGTGATTGCCCCCACTCACCTGCCGCTGGCTCTTGTCGTAGAGCGCCAGCCCAAACGGGTTCCCAAAGGTCATCAGGGCGCGTTTCATCGCGTCGGTTTCGGCCTCCTTGATGGCCGATTCATGGGCCAGGCCCAGATCGGTATCGATGCCATGGCCGGCGCCGGTGCCCTCGCGGATCAGCAGGCCGTGGATGCCAGCCGACACGTTGATGCGCACCCGGGCGATGTAGGTGACACCCCAGCCGCTTTTTTGCTCACGGCCCGTGCCCCTGGCGCCGATCAGCCGTTCGGCCTGGGCGATGCAGCGCGAGAAGAGGGTCTGGCGCTGCCAGCCGTCAAAGCCAAAGATGCGGTTGGCCTCGCTGATCACCACCCAGCTCTGGAGGTAGTTGACCTTGGAGCGGCCCTGCTCGCGGGAGGAAACCAGGGCGCGATCGAGGGGCGCCGAGAGGGCAGCGATCTGGGCGGTGGTGAATCCTGCAGAGGTGGCCGGATTGGCCGGGCTAGTGGGAGTTGTAGTGAGCACGGGAGGCGTGGTCGTCGTGGCTGGCTGGGCGGCTGGTGTGGTGGCAGATGTGGCCGGTATGGCGTCGGTTTCCGCGGCCACGGTCTGGCGAATCAGCTGCAAGGCCGAGGGGGCATTGCGGCTGGTGGCCGAGCGAGCGGGGGTGAGGGTGGTGGTCATGGCTGTTGGAGCGTGTAGCGGTGGGCGTGAACAGGTGGGCCACTGGCTGTTGAGCCGAGGCCCCATGGGGTCTCAATGGATGGACCAGTGGCGGCGCTTGAGCAGCCGGGCACCGGGCACGGCGGTGGAGGCAAGGGAGAAGGCCAAGGGAGCGGCCTGCTCCTGAGGAAGGCCGGCGGTGGCCTTGGCGATGGCGGATTTGATTCGCTCCTTGATTGAGCCCTTATCCGGGCTGCGGGAGGTGCTGAGGGTCACCAGATCAGCGGGAAGCGCCTCGGGGTCGTCGATGACGATCGAATCGGCGGTGCGGCTGGTGAGCTTGTGATCGAGCAGCCGGAAGCTGGTGGCTCCGGGGGAGAGGCCTGTGAGCACCGTGAGAAGGGAGGATTCGAGCGAATCGGCGCGGGAGGCCTCATTGCGGGCCAGGGCGGTAAAGCGCTTGGCCTGGCCCTGGTGGTAGTCGGCATCGCCGCGTAGGCGGCCGATCACCCAGCAGACGGCATCAGCCTTGCGCTCCAGGGCCTCGCGGTGGCCTGCCTCAGCGGCGAGGCATTCCTCCAGATCAGCGACGGCAAGGGCGTGGT
>JBAXOO010000230.1:0-3773 GCA_037133235.1 Cyanobium sp. ELA507 | reverse complement strand
TTCGATGCGGTGCTGGTCAATGCCGATCTGGAGGGGGCCACGGCCGAATTGGAAAACCTGTTGGGCCTGCCCCCAGTGCCCCCAGCGGCTGAGGCCCCCCAGGCCTGAACACCACGTCTTGCTGCTAGTCGTGCCCCTGGGCACGGGCACCCAGCCCAAGTGGGTCTCCGCCGGGACACTGAAACCATGGCGACCCACAGTGAAACCATGGCAGGCCGGTGTTTCTCCTGAGCGGCGAAGGTGGTTTTGGTCCCGGGTCAGCTCCTAGGCCTGAAGCCGATCTTGCTGCCATAGCCGGCGGGGAGATGTCGCTACGACGGAGAAAAGCGGTTCTGTACAGGCTGTACAGAACCGCTGCGGGCTGGAGAAACGCCACCGGCCACCGGGCCGGGCCCACCGCTTGGGTTGCCTCCGCCAACCATGGGGCCGCGGGCCGAATGTGAGCGATCAAAGCTGACCTGCCAATAAAAAAGCAGCCCCGAAAAGGGCTGCTTGGTGTTGAAGGAAATCAGTTGATCTTGGCACGGATCGTTTTCGATCGCTCCTCAAGCTTTTCAGCGGGGAATGAAGAGCAGGTCGGGGTAAAGATGATTGAATTCAATCATGATCACAGCCGTAATGCCAAACCAGATCGCGGCAAAAACTGGAGCGGTGGTGAGGAACTTCATCATGGGGATTAGCCGGTGAATAGGGTGATACGAATCAGCGGGGCGAAACCGTGATCTTGCTGTCGGATTCGGTGAGCTTGCCGCTGGTGAGCTCGCCGAAGGCAGCCAAGGGCCAGGTGGCGGCGGCCAGGGTGCTCTTCAGGGCGAGGGGCACGTCGATCTGAATCTCGTGCATGGTGGCGTCCTTGCGGGAAGCCACGGCCTGGAGATAGGTGCGGCCGGCCCAGCCGATCGTTCCGGTGATGTAAAGGAAGGCGATGCCCGGAATCATGAAGTCACCGGCATGGCTCCAGCGACCGTCCATGATCAGGTGGGGCAGGCCGTCGGCGCCACAAAGGGCCTGGCTATACATTTCGAAGCGGTGCTTGGCCTGGGCCGTGGTAGCAGTACCGGCCCGCTGCTGGAAGCGGGCGCTCTCGGCACAAGGGGTGAGGCCACCGATCTCGGCATGCACCACGGGGGCGAAGCCGAGGAGCAGGAAGGCGGAGATGAGTACGGCGAAAAGACGGCGCATGGGGAGGAGCCGGGCAGGGACTGCCGCAGGGCAGGATGTCACGTCCGGACAGTAGGGGAGAGGAAAGGGAGCAATGCCCACCGTTCTGGCCCTCGAAACAAGTTGTGACGAGTCAGCGGCAGCGATTGTGCGCGATCGCCAGGTGCTGGCCAGCGCCGTGGCCTCCCAGGTGGAGGAGCACGCCCGCTGGGGTGGCGTGGTGCCGGAAATCGCATCGCGGCGGCATCTGGAGGCCCTGCCCCCCCTGATCGAGCAGGTGGTAGCCAGCAGCGGCGTGAGCCTCCGAGACGTCGATGCCATTGCGGCCACCGTGGCCCCGGGCCTGGTGGGGGCCCTGCTGGTGGGCTCGGTGACGGGCCGGACCCTCGCCCGCCTCTACGACAAACCCTTCCTGGGGGTGCATCACCTGGAGGCCCACCTGGCCTCCGCCCAGCTCGGGGAGGAGCCCCTGGAGGGGGAGGCCCTGGTGCTGCTGGTCAGCGGAGGCCACACCGAACTGGTGCGGGTCGATGGGCCAGGCCAGTACCTGCGCCTGGGCCGCAGCCACGACGATGCCGCCGGCGAATGCTTCGACAAGGTGGCCCGCCTGCTCGGACTCGGCTACCCGGGCGGCCCTGCCATCGAGGTGGCCGCCGAGGGGGGGGATGCCAGCCGGTTCCGGCTGCCGAAAGGCAGGGTGTCCCGGCCGGAGGGGGGCTTCTACCCCTACGACTTCAGCTTCAGTGGCCTCAAGACCGCGGTGCTGCGGCAGGTGCAGGCCCTCGCTGCCGCGGATCCAGCCCTGCCGGTGGCCGACCTGGCGGCCAGTTTTGAGCAAGTCGTGGCGGAGGTGCTGGTGGAGCGCAGTTGTCGCTGCGCCCACGATCAAGGGCTCCACACCCTGGTGTTGGTGGGGGGCGTGGCGGCGAACCGACGGTTGCGAGGCCTGTTGGCTGAGCAGGCGGCGCGGAAAGGGCTGCAGGTGCGGGTGGCGCCCCTGGCCTGGTGCACCGACAACGCCGCCATGGTGGGGGTGGCGGCTTGCCAGCGCCTGGCCAGCGGCTGCCGCAGCCCGATCAACCTCGGCGTTGCCCCCCGGATGCCCCTGGGCGAAGCGCACCGGCTTTACGAAACCGAAGCCTGCTTTTAATCCCCCTAGGGTGGGGCGATTCCCGTAGGCACGGCCGCTGGCCGTCTGCGTCCATGGCTCCGGCGAACTCCGTGCCCTTCGATCCCAGCGGCGATCCAGCCCCAACCAATCCCACCGTGCTGCCAGGCCTGGGCGGCCCAGACCACCAGGCCACGCTCCAGACCACGGAGCCGCTGGCCACCGGCAGCGGCGAGCCCCAACCCGTCTCCCAAGAAGAACTCAATGCCTGGCGGCGGGGATTCACTCCCCAGGCTGAGATCTGGAACGGCCGACTGGCCATGCTGGGGCTCTCCATCGGCCTGACGGTGCTGCTGCTGGTGCGCCTGGCCAGCCAACACGGCTGAGCCGGCGTTGCTCAGGTACGGCCGCGGAGGGTCTGGGCGAGTTCCCCGGGTCGCTGGCTGTGGTGCATGGCCTCCTCGCTGCTCACTTTGCCGTCCTCCACAAGCTTGGCGAGGGCCTGGTTGGCGGTTTGCATGCCATCGAAGGCACTGCGGGACATGATCTCTTCGATCTGATCGAGATCCCCTTTCACGATGTAATCGCGGCAGGCATCGGTGTTGATGAAGATGTCGTGGAAAGCCGCCCGCTTGCCATCGATGGTCTTGATCAGGCCCTGGGAAATCACCCCGAGCAGGGTTTCCGAAACGGCCCGCCGCACACTGTCCTGCTCCTGGGGGGGATACATGCCCAGGATCCGCTCCACCGTGCGCACGGCTGAGTTGGTGTGGAGGGTGCCAAAGACAAGGTGTCCTGTCTGGGAGGCCTTGATCGCGGTGCTGAGGGTCTCCTGATCGCGGATCTCACCGATCAGAATCACATCGGGATCCTCCCGCAGGGCCGCCCTCAGGGCATTTTGGAACAGGAGAGTATGGGCACCCACTTCGCGCTGACGGATCAGGGATTCACGGCTTTGGTGCACAAACTCCACCGGATCCTCGATGGTGAGGATATGGCGCTTCATGGTGCGGTTGATATAGTCAATCATCGCCGCCAGCGTGGTGCTCTTGCCCGATCCGGTCGGACCGGTGACCAGGATCATTCCCTTCGGCCGTTCCGACAACTCCTTCAGCACCGGCGGCAGTGAAAGATCGTCCATCGTGGCAATCTTCTGGGGAATCAGGCGCAGCACCATCGCCGGCCCCTGCACGGTCTGGAGAAGGTTGATGCGAACCCGCACGAAATCGAAGGCATGGGCGCCATCGAATTCCTTCTGATGCTGGAAGGTGTCGTAGCCGGTGGGTTCAAGGATTTCGCGCAACCAGTCGCGGAAGATCACCGCATCGGTGATGGGCCAGCCGGTGCGCACGATGTCGCCGCGGCTGCGGTAGCGGGGCTCCTCGCCAACACCAAGGTGCACATCGGAAAAGTTGTGATCAAAGGCATAACGGACCAGCCCGGCCAGGCTGCCCGGATAGGCGCCGATCGCCTCGACCGCAACCGCCTCGATCACCAGCGGCTT
>JBAXOO010000229.1:0-3775 GCA_037133235.1 Cyanobium sp. ELA507 | reverse complement strand
CTGCAGGAGATCGCGGTGAGCCGCGGCATCCGCTCCTTCCACATCGACACCCCCGAACGGATCGGCCCGGGCAACCGGATCGAGCACAAGCCGCTCGGTGCCGACCTCGAGGTGGTGGAACCCTTCCTGCCCGAGGGGCCGATCCGGGTGGGTATCACCTCCGGTGCCTCCACCCCCGATCGGGTGGTGGAGGATGTGATCCAGCGGCTGATTGTCCTGAGCGAAAACCCGCCATCGTTGGCGGCTTAGATTGCCAAATCTTGAGCCCTGGTTCGCCAAAGGCCGCTTCATCCCGTTCCTTTCGACGCCTACGTCGCCCTTGTCGCATCTGGCTTCCTCCGCACCGGCTGAGCGTTCTTCCGATCCCGCCGGCAGTGAGGCTGGTGCCGATGGGGTTCTGTCCCAGGTGGGGCAGCCGATCGAGGGCCTTCGGGAGAGTGCGGATCCCAGGGTGCGCCGCTATGGCAGTGCCTTCGCCGATCTGATGGAGATGCGGGCTCCTGCTCCGGTGGTCGAGGCCTATCTCGATCGCCATGAGGGCTGGTTCCGCCGTTGTGCATCCCCGATGGCCGTGGATCCCCTCGGCGGCAACGGCTACGTGCTCACCCTCGGGCGTTTCGGCAACTTCGGATTTGAGGTGGAGCCCACCATCGCCTTGGAGCTGCTCCCCCAAGATGCCGGTGTCTACCGGATTCAGACGGTGGCGGAGCCCCAGGCCGATCCAGCCCTGGCGGCTCTTTATGACGTGGATTTCAACGCCTCCCTTCGCCTCGATGAGGCCCGCAAGGAGGAGGCCTCCGGGGAGATCTCGGCCGAGGAGGTCGATCGCCTGATGGCCCACACCCTGGTTCGCTGGGAGCTCGATCTCTCGGTGTGGATCCGATTGCCGGGGATGGTCACGATCCTGCCGGAGTCGCTGGTTCAGACCAGCGGCGACCATCTCCTGCGCCAGATCGTGCGGCAGATCTCCCGCAAGCTCACCTGGAAGGTGCAGGAGGATTTCCATGCCAGCCACGGCATCCCCTGCCCGCCCCGCCGGCGGGCCCGGTTCTGAGGGCTGGAAGGGATCAGACCTGCGGCTGAAGGATCTTGGCCACGATCTGGAGGCCGGTGAACGCCTGCCAGAGGAAGAGGGTCATCACGGTCATGTTGAGGCCCACGTGCACCTTGCGGGCCATCAGGTTGCCCTGCTTCATCGAGGTGGTGAGCGAAGCGGCAATCACCACCAGGGTGGTCATGCCGAGGCCTACCAGCAGGTGGGGCCCCACGAAGAGCTTGCCGTTGTTGAGGTAGGTCACCGCCATACCCCCCAGGGTGCCCAGCACGATCAGGGCCAGGATCAACTTGCCGATCGATTCGTGGCGTTGGGCGAACTGGCCCTTGATCAGGGGCTTGCGCTCTTCGGCCGTGGCGGCTGTGCGCAGCTTTTTGGCCTTGATGCCAAGGAAGAGCCCGTAGCCGCTGAGGGCCAGCAGCACCCACATCAGCACGGGGTGCACGAAGCTGAGGCCGAAGGCCACGGAACTGGGAAGCTCAAGGGACATGGTGCTGGAGCGTTAGGCCTCTGATTGCCGAAACTACTGCTGAACGCGCTTTTTTTCTGCTTAATGCAGGTTTTCTGCTCAGTGCAGGAAATGTCGCCGCCCGGTGGTGACCATCGCCAGGCCGAGCTCATCGCAGGCCAGGATCGAATCGGGGTCGCGAACACTGCCACCAGGCTGGATCACGGCGCTGATGCCGTGGGAGGCCGCCAGGCGCACGGTGTCGTCGAAGGGGAAGAAGCCATCGCTGGCGAGCACGGCACCGCGGGCCCGTTCCCCCGCTGCGGCCAGGGCCAGCTGGGCCGATCCCACCCGGTTCATCTGGCCGGCGCCGATCCCCAGGCTCTGGCCGCCTGAGGCCACGGCGATGGCGTTGGAGCGCACGTGGCGCACCACCCGCCAGGCGAAATGCAGGTCGGCCCACTCGGCGGCGGTGGGCTGCCGTTGGCTCACCACCTGCCAGCCGCTGGCGTCCACAGGCTGGTCGTCGAACTCCTGCACCAGCACCCCCCCCAGCACGCTGCGCAGCTGGCGGCGGTCGGCCGCGGTGATGGCGGCAGGATCGAGCTCGAGCAGCCGCAGGTTGGACTTGGCGGCCAACCGCTCGCGGGCGGCTGCCCCAAAGCCCGGAGCCACCACGCATTCGAGGAAGAGGCCCGCCAGGTGCTCGGCGGCGGCGCCATCCACGGGCCGGTTGAGGGCCACGATCCCGCCGAAGGCCGAGACCCGATCGGCATCAAGGGCCCGCAACAGGGCCTCGGCGCCATCGGCGCCCGTGGCCACGCCGCAGGGGTTGGTGTGCTTGATCACCACGGCCGCCGGCCGGTTCAGGCCTGCGCCAGCCAGCCCCGTTTCGGGGCCCTGGGCGCCAGCCAGCGAGGTTTCGGTTGGCGCCAAATCCGCGCCGTAGCCAAACTCCCGCACCGTGGCGAGGGCTGCCTCCAGGTCGATGAGGTTGTTGTAGCTGAGCTCTTTGCCCTGGAGCTGGCGGGCGGCTCCCCAGCCGGCCTCGCGGCTGCTATACCAGATGGCGCTCTGATGGGGGTTTTCGCCATAGCGGAGGCTCTGGCGGGCCGGGAGCTCCAGCCGCAGGTCGCCCTGGGCGGCCTCCTCCCCGAGGCGCCCCGCCAGCCAGGTGGCGATGGCGCTGTCGTAGGCGGCGGTGTGGGAGAAGGCCGCCAGGGCCAGGCGCCGCCGCAGGGCCTGGTCCAGGCGGCCCCCGGCCAGGGCCTCGAGGAAATCGGGGTACTGGCCGGGATCGGTCAGCACCGCCACATCGGCGTGGTTCTTGGCCGCGGCTCGCACCATCGCCGGTCCGCCGATGTCGATGTTTTCCACCGCCGTTTCGAAGGCCACGGCCGGATCGGCCACGGTGCTGCGGAAGGGATAGAGGTTCACCACCACCACATCGATCAGATCGATCGCCTGGGCCTCCAGGTCGGCCCGGTGGCTGGGGTCATCCCGTCGGGCCAGGATGCCGCCGTGGATGCGGGGGTGGAGGGTCTTGACCCGGCCGCCGAGGATCTCCGGGGCGCCCGTGTGGTCGGCCACCTTGGTGACCTCCAGGCCGGCCGCCGCCAGGGCCGCCGCGGTGCCGCCGCTGGAAAGCAGCCGGTAGCCATGGGCCAGCAGCCCCTGGGCCAGGGGCACCAGGCCCTGCTTGTCGGACACGCTCAGGAGGGCCGTGGGGGCCATGGCGGCGGCGGTGGCGAAGGAAGGGCCAACCTATCGAGGTGCAGAACCGTGATTCCCACTCCGGCCCCATGACCCAATCCCCCAGCCAGCCAGCCAACCAGCCCGCGGAGCAGCCTTCCCAAGACCCTGGCGATCGTCCCGAGTCCGAGTCCCAGTTCGAGTCCGAGTCCGGAGCCGGCGCTGCCGCCGACCTTCCCCGCCAGGACCCGGAGGCCCTGTGGCTGGGTCCGGAGCGGGCCTCCCGCCGGCTGGTGTTGCTGCACGGCTGGGGAGCCGATGCCGACGACCTGCTCGATCTCGGTCAGGAGCTGGTGGATGCCGAGGTGAGCCTGGTGGCCCTGCGGGCTCCCTGGCCCCACCCCGCCGGGATGGGGCGCCAGTGGTACGACCTCCAACTGCCCGAATGGCCGGAGCTGCCGCTCGCCCGCCAGCAGCTGCGCGCCCGCCTGCTGGCGCTCGGGTCGTCGGTGCCGCTGGAGGCCACTGCCCTGCTCGGTTTCTCCCAGGGCGGTGCCATGGCCCTGGATGTGGGCTGCGGC
>JBAXOO010000228.1:0-3786 GCA_037133235.1 Cyanobium sp. ELA507 | reverse complement strand
CATGTGGAATGTCCTGGCCCGAATGGGCCTCCAGCCCCCGCGGCAGCCCGGCGGTGCCGGCCCCCATCGCCCGCCATTGGAGCGCCGCGCCGGCCATCAACCGACCACCGAGGAACCGGCCAGTCCCATCCACCCAAGTGAGGCTCAGCACGGTACCCGCGTCCGCCACCAGCACCGGGCCCGCCGCCATGCAGTGGGCCCGCCAGCCCGCCAGGGCCCGGTCGATCCCCAGCCAGGGGGGCATGCCGGCGAGGGGCACCGCGGCGAGGCTCAACCGCCCTTCAGCAGGGAGCACACCGGCTGGCACCGGGCCCACGGCGGCCCAAGCCAGCAGATGCTCCACCTCGGCAGGGGCTGGGGGCTCCGGTGGCGGTGGGTGGTGCTCAACCCGCAGACCGCTGGGTGCGGTGGGATCGGGGCGGGCCCAGTGCCAGCGGCTGTTGCCGATCAGCAGCCAACGGGGCGGTTCAGATCCCTTCACCCATCAAACCGGGCAGATGAATGCCGCACTCCTGCTTAAGGCCACCGAAACGGGTGGCGCGGCCGGAGTTGCTGGCGTCGTCGGGGGCGCTGGTGTGCCAATCCCCAACCGTGGAATAGCCCTGGTCAAAGAGGGGATGCTGGGGCAGACCGTGGCGCTGCATGTAATAGAAGACATCACGCTTGCTCCAGGCCAGCAGCGGCCGCAACGACCAACGACCTCGCACCGCGTCTAGTGGCGCCATGCTGCGGCGATGGTCGGTCTGGCCGCCGCGCACCCCGCTGGCCCAGCAGGCCACCCCCAGGTCGTGGAAGGCCCGATCCAGGGGCTCCACCTTGCGCAGCCGGTTATAGAGCTCCAGGTCCTCGAGCCGCCCGCTCTCCCAAAGGCGACCATGGAGGGCCTCCATCCGGGCCGGGCTGATGGTGGCCTGAACCACCCGCAGATCAAAACCGAGTTGGCTTTGAAGCGTTTCGGCGTAGTGATAGGTCTCGGGGGGCAAATAGCCCGTATCGACCCAGATCACCGGCACCCTGGCCGCGCCATCCGCTAGCTCGCTCACCATGTGGAGCAGCACCGCCGACTGGATGCCAAAACTGGTGGTGAGGGCCAGGCCCTCCCCAAAGGTGTCGAAGGCCCACGCCAACCGACCCTGGGCATCGAGGCCCTCCAGGTGCTGCTGGAAAGCCTGGGGATCCAGCGGTTCTCCGTGGCGATCGTTGGGCAGCACCGGTGCCTGCGGGCTCGGGCTGGGGGGGATGGCTCCCGTCGGAACGAGGATGGGCATGGATCCATCATCACCCTTGGCAGCTGGGGATGGGTAGGGTCGGTGAATGGAAGCCAACGGCCAACCATCCCTTGGGGCACCCGGCACCGTGGTGGTGGTGGGCGGCGGATTCGGAGGGCTCTACACCGCCCTTGCCCTTGCCCAGGAGCGCCACCACCCGCCGGTGCTGCTGGTGGAGCCCCGTGAACAGTTCCTGTTTTTGCCATTGCTCTACGAGTTGCTGAGCGGTGAACTGCGCAGCTGGGAGATCGCCCCCCGCTACGACGCTCTGCTTGCCGGCCATGGCGTGGGCTGGCTGCAAGACCGGGTGGAGCGGATCGACCTGGCCTCCCGCACCCTGCAGACCGCGGCCGGCACGAGCCTTGCCTGGGAGCGCCTGGTGCTGGCCACCGGCACGTCCACCGACACCTTCGGTGTTCCTGGGGCGGAACGCCACACCATGGGCTTCCGCAGCCTTGCTGATGTGCAGCGCCTGCAGCAACTGCTCGCCCAGCTGGCCGAATCCGGGCGGCCCCTGCAGCGGCTGGCCGTGGTGGGGGGTGGCCCCACCGGGGTGGAATTGGCCTGCAAGCTGGCCGACCTGAGCCGCGGTTCCGCCGTGGTGGAACTGATCGAACAGGGGGAGACCCTGCTGCCCCAGTCCCGCGCCTTCAACCGGGAACAGGCGCTCCTCAGCCTGCAGCGCCGTGATGTGCGGGTGCGAACCGGCACCCGGGTGGTGGAGGTGGGCACCGACCGAGTGGTGCTGCGGCGGCTCCCGGAAGGGGAGGAGGAAGTGCTGGCGGTGCAGGGGGTGGTCTGGACAGCGGGCCAGCGGTGCCACCCCCCCCGGATCGACCCAGCCCCCGAGGTGGATGCCCTCGGCAGGCTGCATTGCGATGCGGAGCTGCGCCTGCGGGGCCGCCATGACGTGTTTGTGGTGGGGGATCTGGCCGCCGTTCCCCAGCCTGCGCCGGCCAGCTCCAGCTCCCTGCCAACCACGGCCCAGGTGGCGTTCCAGCAAGCCCCGGTGGTGGCCGCCAACCTGATCCGCTCCCTGCGTGGGGAAGCGCTGCAGCCATTCAGCTGGACTGATCTGGGCGAAATGATCAGCCTGGGTAAGGGGGAGGCAGCCCTCACCAGTAGCGGCATCACCCTGGCGGGGCCCGCCGCCTACCAGCTGCGCCGCCTGGCCTACCTCACCCGGATGCCGGGGCTGCCCCACCAACTGCGTGTGGCCGCTGGCTGGCTCGCCGACTGGACCCCATGAGCCGGGCCCTGGCCTGCCGATCCGGCAACGGAGGTCATACGCCGTGAAACAGGGGGTGGTAGCCGGCCGAACCACCGGACTTCGGCCAGCGGAGCGCCGCCGCCTCGACCAGCTCTGCCATCGGCGCCATCCGGCCGATGGGGTCGCCGACCGGCTCACCCTGCAGCGGCTGGCGGCGGAAGCAGAGCAACTGGATCAGCCCCTCACCCTGGTGGTGGATGGCCGGGGTCTCTGCCGCCTGCTCTGGATCGGCGACCTGGAGACCTCGGGTCGCCTCCTCGACAAACTGCCTGGCCCCAGCCGGCGCCAGGGTCATGACCTGCGCCTGCTCACCTGCGCCGGCACCAACCGCCAGCCCCAACTGCGGCCCGGAGCCCGGGAAGGGATCGTGGCCCTGGATCTAGACCCGGTGCTGTGGCTGCGCTTTGGGCGCCAGGCCGGAGCGGGGGGCCACTGGGCGGCAGCCCTGCTCACCCCCACGGGGGCTGGAGAGGAAGCCTGGGGCGAACAACGCCAGGGCGATCTGGCCGAGCTCTGTGACCTCGACCCAGCCACCATCGCCAGTGCGGACGAGGAGGCCATCGCTTCAGCCACCGCGACGGGAGGATCCCCTCCAGGCGCTTCCTCGCCATCAGCCCCCGGGATGGAACGGGTGTTGCTGCTGGTGCGTAGTAGCGGGGATGCTGCCATCGACCGCCGGCGCATCGCTGAGATGGAAGGGTTGGTGCGCAGCGCCGGCGCTGAACCGGTGGGCCTGGTGGCGCAGCGGCGGGCCGCCGGGGCCGCCGCCACCCTCTGGGGGGAGGGGAAGCTCCAGGAAGCCGCCCTGGAGGCCAGGCGCCTCGGGGCCACCCTGGTGGTGACCGATCGGGAAGTCACCCCAGGCCAAGCGCGCAACCTCGAGCGACTGCTGGATCTGCCGGTCAGCGACCGCAGCGAACTGATCCTCGACATTTTTGCCCAAAGGGCCGCTAGCTCCGCCGGACGGCTCCAGGTGGAACTGGCCCAGCTGCGCTATCGGCTTCCCCGGCTCTCCGGCCGGGGCCTGAGCCTCTCCCGCCAGGGCGGCGGCATCGGTACCCGGGGCCCAGGCGAAACCCAACTGGAGAAGGATCGGCGCGCCATTTCAAGGCGGATCGAGCGACTCCAGCGCGATGTGCGGGAGCTGGGGGAGCACCGGGCCCGCCTGCGGCAGGGCCGCCACGGCCAGCGGCGACTGGCCCTGGTGGGGTACACCAACGCCGGCAAGAGCTCCCTGCTCAATGCCCT
>JBAXOO010000227.1:0-3786 GCA_037133235.1 Cyanobium sp. ELA507 | reverse complement strand
ACCAGATACGACACATTGCCCACGCGGCGGCTGGCGGGGTTGGCGGCGCCGCGGGAACCGGAGCGGCGGCGGGAGCGCCAGGATTCGGAGGAAGCGCCGGATCCGCGGCGTTCGGAGGAAGGGTCGGCAGCATCCATGGGGCCAGGCTAGGGACCTGCCCTCATCGGAGTGCGGCAAACCGGCGTTGGCTACATCACGGCCAAGCCGCAACGATGGGTCTACCCTCGGGCCTTCGCCCCTTCTCCTTTCATGGGCTTCTTCGATCGGCTCAGCCGCCTGCTGCGCGCCAACCTCAACGACCTGGTGGGCAAGGCGGAGGACCCAGCCAAGATCCTCGACCAGTCGGTCGCCGACATGCAGGCCGACCTGATCAAGCTGCGCCAGGCCGTGGCCACCGCCATCGCCAGCCAGAAGCGCCTGCAGAACCAGGCCGAACAGGCCGATACCCAGGCCAAGACCTGGTACGAACGGGCCGAGCTGGCCCTCAAAAAAGGCGAGGAGGAGCTGGCCCGTGAATCCCTCTCGCGCCGCAAGACCTACCAGGACACCGCCACGGCGCTGACCAATCAGATCAACGCCCAGGCCTCCCAGGTCGACACCCTCAAGCGCAGCCTCACGGCCCTTGAAGGCAAGATCGCCGAGGCCAAGACCAAAAAGGACATGCTCAAGGCCCGCGCCCAGGCGGCCCAAGCCCAGGAGCAGCTCCAGAACGCCGTGGGCAACCTGAGCACCAACAACTCAATGGCGGCCTTCGACCAGATGGAGGAGAAGGTGCTGGGCATGGAGGCCCGCAGCCAGGCCGCTGCCGAACTGGCCGGCGCCGACCTCGAAAGCCAGTTCGCCGCCCTCGAAGGCAACAACGTGGATGAGGAGCTTGAGTCCCTCAAAACCCGCCTCTCCGGCGGCAAAAACCCCATCCAGCTGCCGGCCCCCGATGGCCCGCTCCCCCAGCTGGAGCCGGTGCAGGTGGCCGAGGTCAACGCCGAACTGGAAGACCTCAAGCGCTCGATCGACAAGCTCTGAAGCCGGATCAGCCCCCCGGTGCCCCCGGGCCACTCCATACAATCGGCCTAACCGAACTTGGGCCGTGGCCGCCGCTTCCAACGCCGTCATCGACCTCACAGACGCCAGCTTTGGCGCCGAGGTGCTTGAGCACGGCGGCACCGTGCTGGTGGATGTTTGGGCCGCCTGGTGCGGCCCCTGTCGCCTGATGGCACCGCTGATGGGCTGGGCGGCCGACACCTACGCAGGCCGCCTGAAGGTGGCCAAGCTCGAGGCCGATGGCAATCCCCTCAGCCGAGACCGCTATCGCATCCAGGGCCTGCCTGCCCTGATCCTCTTCCGCAACGGGCAGGAGCTGGCCCGCCACGAGGGCGCCATGGCCCAGCCCCAGCTGAAGGCCTTCCTGGATGCCCATCTCTGATCGGGTCGCCCGCCTCGGCAGCGGCGTTTTCGCCCGCAACGACGAGCGCAAGCAGGCCTATCGACTGCGCGCCGCCTTAATGGCCACCGGCGGTGAAGGTTCGTCACCGATCCCCGCCCTGCTCGACCTCTCCCTGGGCTCCACCGACCTCCAGCCGCCGCCGGTGGCCCTGGAGGCCATGGCCGCAGCCCTGGGGCAACCGGAAAGTGCCGCCTATTGCCTCCACGCCGCCACCCTGCCCTTCCGGGAGGCCGTGGCCGCCTGGGCGCAGCGGCGATTCGGCGTGGCGGTGGATCCCCAGCGGGAAGTGATGCTGCTGGTGGGATCCCAGGAGGGCACGGCCCACCTGCCGCTGGCGGTGCTCAACCCCGGCGATGCGGCCCTGCTGCTCGATCCCTACTACCCCTCCCACCGCGGCGGCCTGGAGCTGGCCTCGGCCGAAACGGTGCTGCTGCACCTCGATCCCCAGCAGGGCTGGCGGCCCGACTTCGAATCGCTCTCCCCTGCCACCTGGGAGGCCCTGCGGCTGATGGTGCTCGGCTTCCCCCACAACCCCACCGCCACCACGGGCCAGCAGGCCTGGCTGGATGCGGCGGTGGCCAAAGCGATCGACCACGACGTGGTGCTCGCCCATGACAATCCCTACGTGGACCTGGCCCTGGAGGGGGAGGCCCCGGCCCTGCTGCGCCATCCCGACTGGCGGCGCTGCGGCATCGAATTCTTCTCCTTCTCCAAGAGCTGGTGTCTGGGCGGCTACCGGCTGGCCTTCGCCATCGGCGCCGAGCCCCTGATCACCGCCCTGCGCCAGCTCAAGGGGGTGGTGGATTTCAACCAGTCCCTGGCGCTGCAGGCCGGGGCGATCGCCGCCCTCGAACGCGCCCCGGAATGGCCGGAGCGGCTGCGGCAGATCTACCGCGAGCGGCGTGACCGGATGGCAGCAGCCCTTCGGGCCGAAGATTGGACCGTGCCCGAGGCCTCCATGGCCCTCTACCTCTGGCTTCCCCTGCCGGCGGCGGCGCGGGCCAAGGGTCTGGATTCGGAGGGATTTGCCGCCGCCCTGCTGGAGGGGAGCGGCGTCTGCCTCACCCCCGGCCATGGCTTTGGCCCCGGAGGTGAGGGCTGGCAGCGGCTCGCCCTGGTGCACCCCAGCGCCGAACTGGAGGCCGGTGCCGCCCGCATGGGCGCCTGGCTTCGCCAGCAGTGAAGCGGCCGTGAACGGCCGGATCCGCGCCCTCCACCGAGCCTTGGCGCCTCCCTCCGCAGACCCTGGCGATCAGGGCGCTGCCGGCGCCACGGGCCCCCAGCCCTGGCGGCTGCGGAGCCTGCCGGTTTGCGCCAGCACCGAATGGGAACTGGAGCGCTGGCTGGCGGCCGAGGCCCCGGAAGGCGGCGAGGTGCTGACCTGGCCCCGGGCGGTGGTGGCCCGTCAGCAGCGCTTCGGCCATGGCCAGCAAGGCCGACGCTGGGTTTCGCCGCCGGGGGGGGTCTGGTTGAGTGCCGCCCTGCCCTGGCCGGGCGATCCGGCTGAGGCCGCGGCGCCGGGGCTGGCGGTGGCGGTTGGCCTGGCGCAGGAGCTGCGCCAACGGGGCGTATCGGTGGGCCTCAAGTGGCCCAACGACCTGCTGTTGCAGACGGCGGCCGGCCCCCGCAAGCTGGCCGGCCTACTGCCGGGCCTACGGCTTCGCAGTGGACGGGTGCGCTGGGCCCGGATTGGGGTAGGGCTCAATGGGCGCAACCCCGTACCGGCCGGGGCGACCGGCCTACGGCGCTTCCGCGGGGTCTGGGGTGGCGAACCGCTAGCCCTCACCGCCCTGGTGCTGGCGGGCCTGGAACGGGCCATGGCCCTGGCGATGGATCGTGAAGGGGTCCGCCTTCGGGCCGAGACCCTGCTGCATCCCGGCGGGCCGCTCCAGCTGGATGGTGAGTGGTGGCAGCCGCGAGGACTGGCCCCGGATGGGGGCCTGCTGCTGGCCCATGCCGACGGCCGTGAGCGCAACCTGCGGCGCTTTTAAAACGGCAGCCGCGGGGATGGACCACAATGGCCACGGTTTCCGGATCCGGCGGCCCCCTTCCCCGCCTCCGCCCAACCCTCCGACCCATGGCCCGCCAGCCACTCCGAACCCTTCTGGCCGTTTCCGCCCTGGCAGCAGCCCCCCTGGCCGCTCCGCTGGTGATGGCCCAATCAGCGCCGGAAGGTGGCGGAGCAGCCCCGGCCCCTGTAGCGGCACCGGTGGTGGTGGCCCCAGCACCAGCGGCCCCGGCGCCGGCTGAAGCGCCTCCTGCAGCGGCGGCGGCCGCACCGGTGGCACCCGCGCCCGCCCAGGCTCCTGCGCCGGTGGTGCGGGTGCCGGCCGGCCCCGCCC
>JBAXOO010000226.1:0-3814 GCA_037133235.1 Cyanobium sp. ELA507 | reverse complement strand
GAGCAGGACACGAAGAAGATCTGCTGGCTGAGCCGCAGCCGCTTGCCCTGCTCCATCTCGTCGTTGGGATAGAGCACCTTGGAGAGGGTTTCCGATTGCACCTTCTGCAGCACGGCGCGGGTGTAGTCGCCGGCGTTGAAGGAGGCGAAATCGAAGGCATCGGGGGCCTGGGCACTCCACAGCCGCAGGGTGTTGGCGGTGTGCACGCCGCAGCCGAGGATTGGGGTGTCGTAGGCCACGCCGATCACGGTGTGGCCGCCGATCTGCACCGGGTAGCTCCATTCCGGCCGGATCACCTCCCAGGGGTTGCCGCGGGCCAGCCAGGGGTCGGTGCTCTCCTGCTGGCCCTCCGGGCCGATCTGCTGGCGGAAGATGCCGAATTCGTAGCGGATCCCGTAGCCGATCGCGGGGAGCTCCAGGGTGGCCATCGATTCCTGGAAGCAGGCCGCCAGCCGGCCTAGACCGCCATTGCCCAGACCGGGCTCCGGCTCCTCCGCGATCAGTTCCTCCAGGGAGAGCCCCAGGGCCCGGCAGGCTTCCTGGGCTTCGGCGTGGATGCCGAGGTTCACCAGGTTGTTCTCCAGGTGGGGCCCGAGCAGGTATTCCGCCGAGAGATAGGTGGCGGTGCGCACGTGGGCGCGGGTGTAGGTCTCGGCGGTGTCGACCCAGTTCTGCAGGAGGCGGTCGCGCACCGCCAGGGCCAGGCAGAGGTAATGGTCGTGGCGGGTGGCCAGGGAGGGGGATTTGGCCTGGGAGGAGAAGAGGTGGTGGCGCATCGCGCCCAGCAGGCCCTCCCCATGGGGCGGATGGCTGGTGGGGGTGTGGGAGGCCTCCATGGCGTTATCGGGCGAATCTTGGATTCCAGCCTTCATCCTGCGGATCGGGGGCCGTTGCTGCACCAATGGATACCGGCTGTAGCAGCTTTATGGGGGCTTCCGGTTCGGTCCGAACGCTTTGGCAGGTTTGGCAGCGATGAAAGTGATCAACCCAGAATCTCGGGAACGATGCTCCAGTTCAGCTCGCTCTCCACCTTGGAGGAGCCGGAGAAGGTGCCGTTCACGGCGGCGGTGAGGTTGGGATTGGAGGAGGTGGCCAGGATGATGTAGCGGTCGTCGATATGGCCCTTGCCGCTCGGATCGAAGCCCCGCCAGCCGGCGCCGGGTAGGTAGATCTCCGCCCAGGCGTGCAGGTCGTAGCGCTTCGGCCGCGGTTCCACCAGGTGATAGCCGCTCACGAACCGGGCCGGCAGGCCCACGCAGCGGCAGGCTTCGATCATCAGCATCGCCAGGTCGCGGCAGGAGCCCACCCGTTCCTTGAGGGTGCGGCCGGCGGGCCAGGCCGGACCCACGTGGCGCTGGGTGTACTTGACCCGGTCCTGAATGATTTCCACCAGCTGGGGCAAAAAGAGCAGGGCGCGCTGGTTGCTGCCCATCAGGGCCTCCTGGGCCAGGTCCACCGCAGCCGGGTCGTGTTGGCCGTTGGGCAGCCAGCCCTCAAGGGCCCCCATCAGGTCAATATTGAGCTGGCCGGCGGGGTAGGGGAGTTGGGGCTCTTGGCCGCCCAGGCAATCTTCTAGTGAGGGAGCGAGGTCAGTTTGCACCTCGCTGATCGCCTTCACCTCGAAGGCCTCGCTGCTGCCCTCGAAGCGGGCCCGCAGGATTTCATCGCCGCTGGCGGCCACCAAGGGGTAGAGCTGGGCAGGCTCGGGGCTGATGCTGCAGCTGAAGCTGAGCAGCCGCTGGAAGCCGTGGCCGCGGGGCTGGAGGCAGAAGCGATGGGGGCCGAGCAGCACCGGGGCGCTGTAGCGGTAAGAGAGGGTGTGGGTTATGCGGGCACGCATGCCGGCTCGGAGCTGGAGGTTTCGGTGCTGTCGGCTGGGGCGCCTCCGGAGGGGGCGATGAAGTAGCGCTGCTCGATCAGGGTGTGGAGCTGGTTGAGGTCCTGCTGGAGGTGGTCGATCGCCTCGTGCAGGCCGCTGGCGATCAGATCATCGATGCGGGTGAAGCTCCAGCGGGCCAGGGTGAGGCCGCTGAGGCACTCGAGCTCATCGGGGGCACCGGGCACGGCGTTGCTGCGCACGATCCGCAGGGTTTCGCTGATCCGCTCGAGGCAGTAGCGCACCGAGCGGGGAAACACCGGATTGAGCAGCAGGAAACCGGCCACCGCCTCGGGTGCGATCGCCCGCTGCTGCGCTTGCCGAAACATCTGATAGGCGCCGGCGGTGCGGAGCAGGGCGATCCACTGGAGTTCATCGAGCACGCCCCCCACCTCTTCGGGGGAGGGCAGCAGCAGGAAGTACTTCACATCAAGGATGCGGGTGGTCTTATCGGCCCGCTCCAGCAGCCGCCCCAGCCGGCTGAACTGCCAGGAGAGGTCGCGGCTGAGGGTGGCGTCGGTGATGCCGTAGAAGAGCTGGCAGGCGGAACGGATTTCGCGGAGCTGCTCCTGGGGAGGTTGCTCCCAGAAGCTGGCTTCCTGCAGGCTCCAGTAGGTGGCGTTGAGGTGCTCCCACATCTCGGTGGTGAGCACATCGCGGATCTGGCGGGCATTTTCGCGGGCAAAGGCGATGCAATTCACCACGCTGTTGGGGTTGTCTTCCCGGCGCACCAGGAAGTTCACCACGTCGTCGGGACTGGCGGCGGGGCAAAGCTTGTCGAAGAGGTCGCGCTCACCGCTGGCATCGATCAGGGGCAGCCAGGGCTCGGCGCTGCCGGGGGGGCAGTCGAGGGCCATGGCCTCGCTCACCTCCACGAAGCGGGAGATGTTTTCGGCCCGCTCCACATAGCGGTTGATCCAGTAGAGCGAATCGGCAACGCGGCTCAGCATGGGATGGGGCCCTCCAGACCCGCCATCGGGGCCTCCACGCTGGTGTCATCCACGATCCAGGTGTCCTTGCAGCCGCCGCCCTGGGAGGAATTCACCACCAGCGAACCGCGCCGCAGGGCCACCCGGGTGAGGCCACCGGGGGTGACCCAATCGCTCTTGCCGCGCAGCACGTAGGGCCGCAGGTCCACGTGGCAGGGGTAAAGCTCCCCTTCGCTGAGGGAGGGCACGGTGGAGAGCTCCAGGGTGGGCTGGGCGATGAAGTTGCGGGGATCGGCCTCGATCTTGGCGGCGAAGCTGGCGATCTCCTCGGGGCTGGCGTGGGGTCCGATCAGCATGCCGTAGCCACCGGCTTCGGCCACCGACTTCACCACCAGTTCACTGAGGTGGTCGAGCACGTAGGCGCGCTCGGAGGGGCGGGCGCAGAGGTAGGTGGGCACGTTCTCGATGATCGGCTCTTGGTCCAGGTAGTAGCGGATCATCTCGGGCACATAGGCATAGATGAGCTTGTCGTCGGCGACGCCGGTGCCGGGGGCGTTGGCGATCGCCACCCGGCCGGCCCGGAAGGCGCCCATCAGGCCGCGAACGCCGAGCATCGAATCGCTGCGGAATTCGGCCGGATCGAGGAAGTCGTCGTCGATGCGGCGGTAGATCACATCCACCGGCGCCAGGCCGGCGGTGCTGCGCATCCAGACCCGATCGCCCTCGCAGACCAGGTCGCGGCCTTCCACCAGCTCGATGCCCATCTGCTGGGCGAGGTAGCTGTGCTCGAAGTAGGCGCTGTTGAACACGCCGGGGGTGAGCAAGACCACCTTGGGCGCATCGCTCCAGGGGGCGAGGTCCTGGAGGGTGCGCAGCAGGCGGGAGGCGTAGTTGTCGATCGGTTGAACGGCGCGGCCAGCGAACAGGGTGGGGAAGATGCGCTTCATCACCCGGCGGTTTTCGAGGAAGTAGGCCACGCCGGAGGGGCAGCGCAGGTTGTCCTCGAGCA
>JBAXOO010000225.1:0-3821 GCA_037133235.1 Cyanobium sp. ELA507 | reverse complement strand
ATCGATGGAGTACTATACCACACACGTTTTTTGTGGTCAAGAAAGGGCGAGGTATGGATTTCTGGACGAACCGGAAAGTCGTTGTGACGGGTGGATGCGGATTTCTTGGCTCCTACCTTGCTGAAGAACTGGTGTCCGTGGGTGCGCACGTCACGGTGGCCGACAATTTGGAAGCGGGAACGCTGAATAACATCGCTTCGGTGGCTGACCGGGTGAAGTTCGTTCAATCCGACTTGGTGGATCTGGGCGCATGTCTGAAAATCTCCGAGGGCGCTGATGTCATTATGAATCTGGCGGGGCGTGTGCGCGGGGTTGGGTACAGCAGCAATCATCATGGGGAAATGCTTTACCAGAACACGGTTATCCAGTTGAACATGCTGGAAGCTGCGCGTAAAAATGGCGTTCCGCGTTTTCTGGCCGTCAGTTCGTCATGCGTGTACCCGGATGATGCCGAGGCGCCGATTCCGGAGCTGCCGGTGACCTCGGGACTGCCCGAACGCTCGAACGAAGGATACGGCTGGGCCAAGCGGGTTGCCGAGTTGCAGGCTCAATATTATGCCGGCGAGTACGGCATCGAAACCGCTATCGTCCGCCCGACGAATGCCTGTGGTGCGCGTTATCCCTGGCGCGGGGAGCAGAACTCGTTTGTGATGCCCACGTTGGTGAAAAAAATCATGGACGGGGCCGACCCTCTTGTGGTGTGGGGAACCGGGCAGCAACGCCGAAATTTCCTCCACGCCACGGATATGGCACGGCTGTTCATGATGGTCACCGAACGGTACGCGTGTGCGAAACCGGTGAATATCGGGTACGAGCAGGATACCTCGATTGCCGAACTGGTCTCGCTGATCTGTGAGGTCACGGGAAAACATCCGAAGATACAGTTTGATTCTTCGAAACCGACCGGGTGTCTACGAAAGTGCGTGGACGCAACGTTGCTTCGTAAGATCACCCACGATTATGAACCCCGTGTGTCCATGAAACAGACGATTCAAGAGATGATCGCTTGGTATCACACCACATTTAATCGTTAGGGGTGGCATGACTCCCGGCCAACTTGCTGACAAGAAAATCGTTATCTTCTCGCATTATGCGACAACGGGCGCGTGCGAGGAGTTGCGAGACTGGCTGCGGGGCCTGAAGATTCGGGAGCTTGTTTACGTGGCGTTTCATGAGGCTGAACCTTTCAATTGGATTTTCCGGTGCCACGCGAGGGTCCGGCGGATGGCATTGGAAAGGGAGTAACGCGGGGATAAGCCGAGCTCCTGTCGGACCCTGACGACAGACGGCACATAACGCGCGGGCAAGACGCCCTCTTTCGCTTGCTCTTGAATCAGTATCTCGTTTTGCGTCCCCGCGCATTCGCGGACTAGGCAGGCCAGATCACGAATGGAAATGGCATCCTCAGATCCGATATTGTAGGCCCTGCCATGCTCGCCTCGCAGCAAGAGCGTCCAGAGCCCCGCAGCGAGATCGGCGGCGTAAAGATAAGAACGCAGCGGCGTGCCGTCGCCACGAATGATAATGGGGCGGTTTCCCAGACAGTCTCGGATAAAATTGCCGATGGCGAAGTGGGCGTCCAACGGCAGGTAGGGTCCGACAAAGGCAAAGGGGCGGGCGATAACACATTCGAGCAGGCCGGTCGAAGCATCGATGCAGAGCTGCTCAGAGGCCTTCTTGCCCCGTCCGTAAGCCGTTGTCGGGATGCCTTCGTAGGTCTCGGGGATGTGGCTCAGGCCTGGCGGTTGCGTGCCATAAACCGCTCCCGAACTGATGTAGAGCAACCGCCGGGCTTCGCACCGCCTGGCAAATTCCAACAGGTGCCGCGTCCCGTCGGTGATGACGGAATACATTTCTTCGGGATCATCATGATCCACGTCGCGTTCCAGCTGGGCTTCTGCACCTTCGTCCTCTCCAACTACTTCAAGCAGATCCCCAATGAGCTCAACGAGGCTGCCGTCGTGGACGGGGCGTCGGTCTGGCGGACCTACTGGACGATCCTGCTGCCGCTCGCCCGGCCCGCGCTGGCCGCCCTGGCCACCCTCGAGGCGGCGGAAGCCGCGGCCGGGGCCGGCGATGACAGCAGCCGCTGGCAGGGGCTCCAGGCCGACCTGGCCGCCGCCGACCTCAACCTCAGCGAAGCCCGCCGCCAGCGCGATGGATTGGAGACCCAGCGGCGCGAACGGGCCCTGGCAACCCAGCGGCTCGCCAGCCAGCTGGAGGCCCTCACCGCCGAGGAGGGGCGCCTGGTGGAGGCGGTGCAGGCCCTGGTGGCGGAGCGGCAGGAGTGGAAGGAGCGCCAGCAGGTCGAGCAGCAGCGGCGCAGCGAGCTGGAGGCCCGCCAGAGCGACCTGGCGGCCCGCTTCGGCGAACGGCGCCGCGAACGCGATGGGGCCGAGGCCCGGTTGGCGGCGGCCCGCCAGGGCCTCCAGCAGCACCAATGGAACCTGCAACGGCTGGGGGAGGAGCGCCAGAGCCTCAGCGAGGAACAACGCAGCCAGGGCCTGCGGCTGGAGCAGTTGGGGCAGGCCCTCCCCGACCCCCCGCCGGAGGTTCCCGCGGTGGTGCGGGAGGCGGGGATTGCGGTGCTGCGCTCCCAGCTCACCACCCTTCAGCAGCGGCTGGAGGCGCTCGAGCCGGTCAACATGCTCGCCCTCGAGGAGCTCGAACAACTGGAAACGCGGCTGGCCGAATTGGAGGAGCGCCTCGATGTGCTGAGCAAAGAGCGCGAGGAACTGCTGCTGCGGATCGAAACGGTGGCCACCCTGCGCCAGGAGGCCTTCCTGGAGGCCTTCCACGCCGTGGACGGCCACTTCCGCACGATCTTTGCCGGCCTCTCCGATGGCGAGGGCCACCTACAGCTGGAGAACCCCGAGCAGCCCCTGGAGGGGGGCCTCACCCTGGTGGCCCACCCCAAGGGCAAGGCGGTGCGGCGGCTGGCGTCGATGTCGGGGGGGGAGAAATCGCTCACGGCCCTGAGCTTCCTGTTTGCCCTGCAGCGCTTCCGCCCCTCCCCCTTCTATGCCCTCGACGAGGTCGATAGCTTCCTCGACGGCATCAACGTGGAGCGGCTTGCCGGTCTGATCGCCGCCCAGGCCGACGCGGCCCAGTTTCTGGTGGTGAGCCACCGCCGGCCGATGATCGCCGCCTCCACCCGCACGATCGGCGTGACCCAGGCCCGCGGCACCCACACCCAGGTGGTCGGATTGCCGCCGGCCGCCTGAGCTGGCGGGGTGGGCCACAATGGGCCGACTGGGCCCCCGGACTTGACCGCCTCCACACCTGCCGCCCCCGATCCCAACGCCCCCGCCCCGAGCGATCGCCTCTGGCTGCGCTCCGAGTTGATGGGCACCCAGGTGATCACCCGTGACACCGGCCGTCGGCTGGGGGTGGTGGGCGAGGTGATGGTGGACATCGACCGCCGCGAAGTGGTGGCCCTCGGCCTGCGCGACAACCCCCTCACCCGCTTCCTGCCTGGTCTGCCCCGCTGGATGCCCCTGGAGCGGATCCGCCAGGTGGGGGATGTGATTCTGGTGGATTCTGCCGATTCGCTCGCCGAGAGCTTCGATCCGGATCGCTTCAGCAAGGTGATCAACTGCCAGGTGATCACCGAATCCGGTGCCCAGCTCGGCCGGGTTCTGGGGTTCAGCTTCGATGTGGAGACCGGCGAGCTCACCACCTTGGTGATCGGCGCCCTCGGGGTGCCCCTCCTGGGTGAGGGGGTACTGAGCACCTGGGAGATGCCGGTGGGCGAAATCGTGAGCAGCGGTACCGACCGGATCATCGTGTACGAAGGCGCCGAGGAGAAGCTCAAGCAGCTG
>JBAXOO010000224.1:0-3894 GCA_037133235.1 Cyanobium sp. ELA507 | reverse complement strand
CGCCTATCTGCTGCAGGGGCTTGGCTTGGCAACCCCGGCCGACCAGCGCGACGAACTGGCCACGGTGGACATCGTGGCGGGCCAAGCCACCGCCATCGGCGCCCTGGTGTCGGGGGTGTGGGCGTTGGCGCCCAGCTGGCAGCTGCAGCTCAGGGGCGGCGGGCAGATCGCCTTCCGCCCCCTCACCTCGGCGATGCAATTCACCCTGGGCTCCGACGTGGGCATCCGGGGCCTACCGGGCCAGCTGATCAGCGGCGACAGCGGCTGGCTGGGCAGCGGCGAGCTGGCCTGGACCTTCTGGCAGAAACGGATCAGCGCCCTGCAGTTGGTGCCCTTCCTCGGGGCCGGCGGGGTCACCAGCAGTGCCAACGGGTTCAGCTTCAACGACACCGTGGGGGCCGGCGGGGTGCTGGTGCGCTGGCTTCAGGGCAACCACTGGACTACCGAGCTGGGCTGGGTGAAGAGCTTCCAGACCAGCGACAACCCCGGCCCCTGGACCGACTGGCTGCTGGGCAAGGGTCTCTACGCCAAGGTTCAGTTCCGGTTCTGAACCGCACAGAACTGCACCTGCATCCCGAGCCGATCGATCGGCAAGGGCAGTTCGGCCGGATCAAACGGCGGGGGAGCCGCAGGCGGCGCCGCGGCCGCCCGCATCAGGATCGGCCCGCCCCCCCCATCCAACTGGACCTGGAGGGGAACCAACCGGGGCCGACCGATCAGCAGGGCCAGCGGTCGCACTTGGGCCTCGGCATCGCGGTAGGCGGCCGCCAACAGGGCCTGGCGGGAGGCCTCGGCGCCGGCCGGATCGGCCTCGGGGGTCACCGGATCCAGCCGCACCCCGGGCAAGGCACCGACCCGGCGGATCAGGCCCTGCAGCCGCTCGGCCGCCAACTTTCCAGCCATGGACAGGTTGGCCTGCACCAGCGCCGGCCGGCCCGACTCGGCAGGGCGGGGCCAGGTCGAGGGCGATCCCACCCGCAGATCGTCGACCGCCAGCTCCCGCAGGACGGAGCGCACGGCCGCGAGCCGCGCCTGCAGGCTCCCCAGCGCCCCATCGGCGGAAGAAGCCTCGGCCTGGAGATTGAGGGAGAAGGCAAGGCGGGCTAGCGGCCGCTGTCGCTCGGCGTTGCCGCGGGCCTCCAGCAGGGTGCCCTCACAGCGCAGCTGCACCTCGGCGGCCGAAGCCCTGGCCAAGGGCGCCAGGGGGAGCAGCGCCAGCCAAAGAGCCGCTGCGGAAAGGGATCGGGCCGTGACCATGGAGCAAGCGCCAACGCAACGCAGGCGTCCAGCCTGGCCGGCCAAGGGCCAGCCCATCAGACGGTTTCCCCTAATTCGGCCCAAACAGGGGGTTGGCGGCCGTGGGCCCCAGCTGGATCTCGGCCCGCAGACCACCGGCCGCAGACCGTGACAGCACCAGGCGCCCCCCCTGGTTGCGGCAGTAGCGCTCCACCAACTGCAGCCCCAGACCCTGGTGGCGAGAGCGCTGCCGATCGTCGGCCCGGGGGGGCGATGGCATGGTGAGCAGGGTCGAGGTGGGCAGGCCATCGCCGTGGTCCTCAAGGGCGATCCACAGCTGCTGGTCCTGCCGTCCTGCGGCCAACAGCAGGGGGGGCCGGCCGTATTCGAGGGCGTTGTCGATCAAGTTGGTGAGACTGCGCTCCAACCCCACCACATCCAGCCGCACCAAAAGCCGGGGCACCTTGAGCTGCAAGTCATCGGAGCCCTTGTAGCTGGCGGCGAGCCGCTGGCAGAACTCATCGAGGGCCACCATCTCGTAGGCGCTCTCAGGCCGGACGCTATCGGCCAGCACGCCCAGCTCCTCGGTCACAGCGGCGAGGCGGCGCAGGTCCTCGAGCATCCCTTCCGCCAGCGTGCGAGGGTGACCCTGAAGGGAATCCCGCAGATGCTCAGCCTGGAGCATCAGCCGGGCCTGGGGGGCGCCAAGATCATGGGCCAGCCCCCGGAGCAGCAGGCGCCGTTCGGTGGCGGAGGCGTTGAGCCGCTCCAACAGGCGGTTGATCCGAACCGTGAGCAGCCGCAGCGGAGCGATGCCGCGCTCGGGCAGGAGGCTCAGGGGGGGAAGGTCGGTGTCCGGGATGGCGGCCATCACCCGGCGGAAGGGAATCTCCACCCGCCTCCGCAAAAACACGGCCATGCCGGTGAGCGCGCCCAGAAAGACCGCCAGGCTCCGCAGGATCGGCAGATACCAGACACTGAGGCTGCTGAGGCGCTCGGGTTGATAAAGCCACAGCTGCGGCTGGGTTGGCAACAGGCTCAGCCTTATCCAATAGCCGCCCCAGGGGTCCTGCAGGGGTGAGATGTCGCGGCGGATCTCCCGCACCAGACCCTGCTTGGTCTTCAGCCCCTTGATCACCTGAGCATCGAAGCGGGTGATCGGCCTCACCACCTGATCCTCTTCGGAAAGCCGGCGACGGGTGATCACCCCATCCGGCAGCCGCTGC
The DNA here is from genome assembly GCA_037133235.1 of Cyanobium sp. ELA507. Taxonomy (GTDB): domain Bacteria; phylum Cyanobacteriota; class Cyanobacteriia; order PCC-6307; family Cyanobiaceae; genus Cyanobium. The sequence goes on along the minus strand of JBAXOO010000224.1, from coordinate 1,432 downwards.
TCCGGCAGCGTTTGAAGCACCCCCTCCACCAGCCGTACATTGCGGGAGAGACGCAACACGCTTTCATCCACCAGTTGGGGTTCGAACAGCGTGCGGAGCAGAACCATCAGCACCAGGAAACCCACTCCAGCCCCGACCAGGGCCGCGATCAGAAGCCGAAGCCAGTCGGCGAAATCAAGGCGAAAGGATGACGCCATTGTCCTCAGGGAGTGTGGACAACGACGATGGGCACCCGAATGCGATAGCCCTGGCCGCGGCAGGCCTCGATCACCTCGCCACCAGCCTCGGGCAGGAGGCCATTGAGCAGGCGCCGCAGGCGTCCCAGGCGCACATCAATCGTGCGGCTCTGGCTAGGATCCACCAGGCTGCCTGAGGCCTGGGCCAGAGCCTGGCGGCCAATCACCTCCCCGGGGCGGCGGCAGAGGGCCTGGAGCAGGGCAGCGTCGCCGCGGCTGATTCGGCACATCGCCCCCGTGGAATCCACCAGTTCGGCCCGCTCGGCATGGAAAAGCAGGCTGCCGATCTGGAAGCTGCCGCGGGGGGCATGGTGAAAACCGGACCGGCTGGCATGGGTGGCCATCAGCCTCTCGATCCGCAGCTGCAGCTCCCGAAACTCAAACGGCTTGCCCATGTAGTCGTCGGCGCCGGCCTCCAGCCCGGCGATGCGATCCCCCGGCGCTCGCATCGCTGAGAGCATCAGCACGGGGAAAGCATGGCTCCACTGGCGCAGGCCGGCCAGCACCTCGGTGCCGTTACGACCGGGCAGCATCTCATCGAGCACCAGCAAGTCAGGGCTGACCTGCTGGAGGGCCTGCTCAAGGCTGCGGTGATCGCCGAAGGCAACGCTGCGCCAACCCAGAGTGCCGAAGCAGCCCGCCAGCAGGTCGCAGAGCTTGGGATCATCCTCAAGGATCCAGATCCGTAAACCGGCCTGCCTGGAAGCGGGGGAGGGCAACGGGCCTGGGGCAGCTGGATCGAGGTCCGGGGAAGAGATGGTTGGGGTCGCGGCCGATGGACCCTGGAGCGTCATCGCTGGCGTGAAGCTTTCAGTCATCACTGTATGGCCCCTGCCAGGCAGCCAGGGGAAGGGCCCATGGCCCAACAAAGGGCGGGCCCCCATCGGCCAGACTGGCTGCCGGCCTGCGCCCTCCGGGGCCGGAACACCCGCACCGATCCCCCCTGCCCATGGTCGCCAGCGGCCCCGCTGCCAGTCCCGCTCCCGCCGCCGGCTCTTCCGGGCCTGCTACAAGGCCCATGAAAGGACCGATGAAAGGGTCAATGGCAGGGTCGTTGGACCAGGCCGCCCGCGCCTTCCCTTTAGCGGCGATCACGGGCCACGGCACCCTCAAACTGGCCCTGCTGCTGGCGGCCGTAGATCCCGGCCTGGGGGGCGTGGTGATCGCCGGCGGACGAGGCACCGGGAAATCCGTGC
>JBAXOO010000223.1:0-3900 GCA_037133235.1 Cyanobium sp. ELA507 | reverse complement strand
CCGAAGCGGATGGGCTGGCGGCCCTGGCCAGGGCCGCCAGCCCATCCGCTTCGGCCTGCAGCAGGGGAAGGGCTGAAGCCCGATTGGTCTTGGCGAAAAGGCGGCCGCCCGCCACCCCTTCCACCGTGAGGCACCAGGCGCTGTGGATGCTGCCGCCGCCCACGGCGCCCTGGCCCAGCAACCGCACGCCAAGCCGCTCGCTAAGCCAATCGGGGGGCACCGGCTGGGGAGAGCTCATCGGGGCTCGGCACGCTGCGGCTCTCCAGCCTGGCCGATCGATTGGCAACGGCGTAGGCCCCACGGCGACCGACCCGGGGCTGCCAGCATGCGGCCATGGCACCCCCCGCAGATGTTGACGTGGCCGTGGTGGGGGCCGGCATCGCCGGACTCACCGCCGCAGCCCTGCTGGCCCACGAAGGGATCAGCGTGGAGCTGATGGAGGCCCATCACCAGAGCGGCGGCTGCGCCGGCACCTTTCGCCGCGGCCCCTGGACCTTCGATGTCGGTGCCACCCAGGTGGCGGGTCTGGAGGCCGGCGGGATCCATGCGCGGATCTTTGCCCAATTGGGGGTGGAGCCACCGGCGGCGACCCGCCTCGATCCCGGCTGCGTGGTGAATCTGGGTGATGGGAGCCCAGCGGTGCGCATCGGCCGCGACCCCGCCGCCTGGCGACGCGAACGGCTGGAGCGCTTCCCGGGTAGCGGGCGCTTCTGGGCTCTCTGCGATGCCCTGCACAGCGCCAACTGGGCCTTCGCGGCCCGGGATCCCGTGCTGCCCCCCCGCTCCTGGTGGGATCTGGGCCAGCTGCTGGGGGCCCTGGGGCCGGCCAACCTGGCCAGCGGTCTGCTGACCACGGCCACCATGGCCGATCTGCAACGGCTCAGCGGTTGCGCCGGGGGCGAAGCGGGCCGGCGACTGCGCCACTTCCTGGATCTCCAGCTGCGCCTCTATTCCCAGGAGCCGGCCGAGCGCACGGCCGCCCTCTACGGCGCCACGGTGCTGGCCATGGTGCAGGAGCCGCTCGGCCTGTGGCATCTGGAAGGGTCGATGCAGGCCCTGGCCTCACGGCTGGAGCAGGCCCTGGCCCGCGATGGCGGCCGGCTCCGGCTGCGCCACCGGTTGGAGGGGCTTCGCCCTCCGGCCCAGCCGGGCACCCCATGGAGCCTGAAGGGCCAGGGCCCTGGCGGCGTGCCCTTCACGCTCACGGCCCGGGAGGTTGTGCTCACCCTGCCACCCCAGACCCTGCCATCCCTGCTGGGGGAGGCCCTGCCGCCGGGCTACGGGCGACGACTCGACAGCCTGGGGGAACCCTCCGGGGCCCTCGTGTTCTACGGAGTGGTGGATCGCCAGCGGTTACCGGCTGACGCTGCCCCCCATTGGCAGTTCGCCTGGGATCGGCCTGGCTCCCTGTTCGTTTCGATCAGCCGCGAGGGGGATGGCAGGGCTCCAGCGGGCCAGGCCACCGTGACCGCCAGTGTGTTCACCCCGGCCCGCCCCTGGTGCAGCGCGCCGGAAGTGGCCTACCAGGAGCGCAAGACCGAAGCCCTGGCGGGGATCCAGGCCGGCCTCGAGCCCCTACTGGGCATCGCAGCGGCGGACTGGCTGCACGCCGAACTGGCCACCCCCCGGGGCTGGGCCCATTGGACCGGCCGCCCCTTCGGGTATGTCGGCGGGCTGGGCCAACACCCCAGCCGCTTCGGGCCCTTCGGCCTGGCCAGCCGCACCCCCCTGGGAGGGTTATGGCTCTGCGGGGATGCAATCCATCCCGGCGAGGGCACGGCGGGGGTGAGCCTCTCGGCGCTCATGGCCTGCCGGCAGCTGTTGGCGGCCCGGGGGCGATCCCTGAGGCTGCCTGAGCGGGGAGCGGAGCCGTCCCCGCCGGAATCCCAGGGGCTGGCGCCGTCCGCTGGCGGAAAGGGATCCAGCGCGACAGCACCTGACGCGGCGTCTGCAGCTGGGGCGCCATCCAGAACACGGCCCGGCGACCATCGGTGACATAGGGGTCACCGGTGTAATTGGTGCGAGGCCGCTCCGGCGGGGCGGGCCCCACACCACCGACAAAACCGAACCGCGCCAGTCCATCGGAGAAGAAAAGGTCCTGGAGGAGATACCAGCGGGTCTCATCGACCGCCGGATCAATTTTGTGGGTGGTGATCGTGCGGGTCGTGAAGCGCACGCCGATGTCACGGCTGATCTGCCCCACCCACACCGGCCGGCCATCCACCGTGACCGGCGCCAACCACAGCCGCATGTGGTTGCGCTGGTTCACATCACTGCGACCCTTCTGCAGGGCCATGTCCTGACGGCGGCCAAACAGATAGAGCGGCGAGACCGGCGCATTGCGGTAACGGCCGCCCAACACAGCGGAACGCACCGTTCGCCAGACGGAGCTCACCGTGAGGGTCTGGGTCACGTGCCAACCACGCCTGGCCAGGGCCGGAAAGACGGTGTCCCGACTGCCCACAATCACCACATTGAGGGGATCGGCGGGGGTGCGGCGATCGCCGCCGAGGGCACAGCAGGGCACATCGTGCTCCAGCCAATGGCGCAGCCCCGCTTCATCGAGGTCGCGCACCTTGGCGGAGGGATAGAGACCGTTCCAGTTGACCTTCTGGAAATCGTTGACATGGCCGGGCACCTCCGTGAGGAAGGAAAACCGCCGCACCTGGGCCCGCGGCCCCATGCCCACCAGCTCCAAGCTGGCGTACTTGATGCCCTCATCGAGGTTCGTAAACACGAAGCCGGAGCTCACACCGTTGGGTTCAACAAAGCCAGGTAAACCAAGGCGATTGAGGTGCGCATCAATCCGCTGGTTGGTAGCTGCGGCGAAGGGACGGTGCCCCTGCCAAGCCACCTCAAGGGGGGAGAAGTATTCGCTGTCGATCGTGATTGGTGGCAGAGACCAGCGCACCGGCTCCCGGTTCACCACCTTCACCCACACCGGCTGGATGCCGGCCCCTTCGCCATCGAAGCCCAGCAGGTCCCTCGACTCCTGTTGGGTGAGCACCGTCACGGTCACGTTGACGCCGCCATCGATGCGGCTCTGGCCGCGCCGCAGCAACACCGCCTCATCCAGGGGCTGGGGCTGGAAACCGGAACAGCCGGCCAGGGTGGGCAGCACCAGCAGCACAGCCGCTGCACGGGCCCCGCTCAGCCCCCCCATGGCCTGCTCTCCCATCGGCTGAAACCGGATCGAAGGCTAGGCCTGAGTTGGGGGGCCTGTCATCCATGCATCCCGATCGTTTGTGAAGGGCACTGGAGCGGAGCGCGCCCGGGGAGTCAGGGCTGGGCTGGTGGCGGCGGATCGGCCCCCAAAAAGGCCGGGCGCAGAGCCTGGGCCTGGGTGAGACCAGCCGCCAGGGAGTCCCAGTTTTGGTCGGCCACCAGGCTTTCCAGCTCCGCGATAGACCCCCGGTAGGCGGCCAGGGCCGCCAGCAGGGCATCACGGTTGGTGCGGGCCATCAGGGTGCCGAGCTCGGGGTTGCCACCCCCCACACGCGTGGTGTCGGCAAAACCACTGGAGGCCAAAAACCGGGCCAGCGGCCCCAGCCCAGCGGCGGTGCTGGCCCGGTCGGCAGTGCCAAGCAAGGCAGCCCCCACCAGCACCGGGAGGTGCGAGATCAGGGCCACGGCCCGGTCATGGTCGTCGGCGGCGCAGGTGATCCAGCGGGCCCCCACCCGTTCCGCCAGATCACGCACCGCCGCCAGGGCCTGGGGATCGGTGTCAGCATCGGGGGTTGCGACCCAGGGACGGCCCTGGAACAGGTGGGCCTCTCCAGCCTCCACCCCGGCACTGGCGGTGCCCGCCATCGGATGGCCCGCCACGAAGAGACCCGCCTGGGCGGCCCGCCCAGCCCCCTCCAGCAGCTGGCGCCAGCGACGCAGCACCGGTGCCTTCAC
>JBAXOO010000222.1:0-3905 GCA_037133235.1 Cyanobium sp. ELA507 | reverse complement strand
CCCTCAGGCCATGCATCCAGAGGTAGGGGGTGATCAGGGCGAAGAGGCCCTGCACCGCCAGTACCGCCGCCAGGCCCAGGCGCTTCCAGGGGAGGGAGGTCCAGGCCAGCCAGCCCATCAGGGGAATCCACACGATCAGCAGCAGGGGCTGAACGCCCGCCACGATCGCGGCCACCAGCGGTGAGAGCAGCAGCACGAGCCAGGGCAGGGGGAGCCCGGCCCAGAAGAGCATCACCAGCAGCACCGCCCCGAACACCAGGGAGGTCCCGAGGTCGGGCTGGATGAACACCAGGCCCCAGGGCAGGGCGATCAGGCCGATCGGCCGCACGAGATCGACGGGCCGCTCCACCGGAAAACGGGAGAGCACCCCCGCCAGCAGCAGGATCGCGGCCAGCTTGGCGAACTCCGAGGGCTGCACGTGGAAGCCCGCGATACTGATCCAGCGCTGGGCCCCCAGGGCCGAGGTGCCTACGAAGCGCACCGCCACCAGGCTCAGGATCGTGACTCCGTAGATCGGCCATTGCAAGGCCTGCACCCGCTCCAGGGGCAATTGGGCCACGAGCAGGGCCAGGCCGATCCCAACCGCGGCGGTGATCCAGTGCTGATACCAGTCGGCGTAGTCGGCCTGACGCTGGGTGCTGGCGATCAGGATGCCGGCCAGAGCGGTGAGGCCCAGCGGGACTCCCCAGAGCACCAGGTCGGTGTCCGCGAAGGGAGAGCGGCGTGGCTTGCCCCGTCCGGGGCCGGCGCCGCGGCGGGACCCAAGGGTTGTCACCGGTTCAGGCGGGGGTCGCCGGAGCGACGCAAAGCCCGGCCAATTCGGCGGCCAGGGCGCGGAAGGCGATGGCACTCGCGGAATCCGGTGCTGCCAGCACCACAGGCAGCCCTCGGTCCCCGCCCTCCAGCACACCCATCTCCAAGGGAAGCTCGGCCAGCAGAGGCACCCCGGCCTCATCGGCCAGCTGGCGGCCGCCGCCGCTGCCGAAGATGGCGTAGCGCCGATCCGGAAGGTCCGGAGGCACGAAGGCACTCATGTTTTCCACCACGCCGAGCACGTTCACACCCATCTGGAGGAACATCGCCAGGCCGCGACGGGCATCCTGCAGCGACACCTGCTGGGGCGTGGTGACGATCACCACCCCGGCCATGGGCACGGCCTGGGCCACGGTGAGCTGGGCGTCGCCGGTGCCGGGGGGGAGGTCCACCACCAGCACATCCCGCTCGCCCCAGGCCGCCTGGTAGAGGAACTGGCGGATGATGCCGTTGAGCATCGGCCCCCTCCAGATCACGGGCTGGTTCTCCTGGATCAGCAGCCCCATCGACACCATGGCGATGCCGCAGGTTTCGATCGGCACCAGGATCTGTTCACCCTCGGGACCGGTTCGCACCTCGGGCGTGCGATCGGCCACCCCCAGCATCGTGGGCGCGTTGGGCCCGTAGATGTCGGCATCGAGCAGGCCCACCTTCAGGCCGGAGGCCGCCAGGGCGCAGGCCAGGTTCACCGCCACGGTGCTCTTGCCCACACCGCCTTTGCCGCTGCTCACGGCGATCACCTGGCGCACCCCCGGCACGCTCTGGCGTTGGGGCGGCTGGCCATGGCCTCCGTGCCCGTGGCCGGCGCCACCAATCGGCGCGGAGGAGGGGGCCGCGGCAGGGGCGCCTTCGGGTTGGGCCAATTCGATCTGAATGTCCTCGATCCCGGCCACCGTCAGCAGGGCCTGGCGGGCCTCGGCGGCGATGCGGTCGCGCTGGCTAGTGGCGAAGCCGGGCAGGGCGAGCTCCACCACGGCCCTACTCCCCTGGTGCCGCAGCCGGCGGATCCAGCCGAGCTCCAGCAGGCTGCGTCCACTGCCGGCATCCTGCAGCGGGCCGAGTGCAGCGGCGAGGGGATCGACCTCCGGGGAGGCGCTCTGGGGATCGGAAGCCGGGTGTGGGATCGCCATCCGGTGCTCGAACTCCTCAGTAAGGATCGATCCTAGGAGCCCCGCTCCCACTCCCCCGTGACAGACGCGCTCAAAGCCTTGTGCGGGGGACCGCCAGACTGAAAGTGTGGGGAGGTGTTCTGTGTCCGTGAGGGCGCACCCCTGGATGACCACGCCTGCCGTGCCCTGCGAATCGCCGCTGCTCAGTTCGCCCCCCGCCGATTCGCGCAGTCGGGCCAGGGCTCTGCTGATGGGCCTCCAGGATTCGATCTGCACCGCTCTGGCGGCGTTCGATGGCGAAGGCCACTTTCAGGAGGAGAGCTGGGAGCGTCCCGAAGGCGGCGGTGGCCGGTCCCGGGTGATGAAGGCCGGTCGGATCTTTGAGCAGGGCGGCGTGAACTTCTCCGAGGTGGAGGGGGAGCGTCTGCCGCCCTCCATCCTCAGCCAGCGTCCCGAAGCGGAGGGTCAGCGCTGGTTCGCCATCGGCACCTCGATGGTGCTGCACCCCCGCAACCCCTACATCCCAACGGTGCACCTGAATTACCGCTACTTCGAGGCCGGCCCGGTGTGGTGGTTCGGCGGCGGCGCTGACCTCACCCCCTACTACCCCTTCCTGGAGGACGCCCAGCACTTCCACCGCTCCCTCAAGGAAGCCTGCGACAGCGTGGATCCGGCCTATTACCCGGTGTTCAAGCCCTGGTGTGATGACTACTTTTTCCTGAAGCACCGCGGCGAGACCCGTGGCGTGGGTGGCATCTTCTACGACTACCAGGATCCCGGTGGCGTGCTTTACAAGGGCTCCGATCCGGCCGGTCCGGCCGCTGCGGCCAGTGCCGCCGTCGGAATGGTGGAGCACGACTGGGAGAAGCTGTTCCAGCTGGCCGGAGCCTGCGGCAACGCCTTCCTGCCGAGCTATCTGCCGATCGCCGAGCGCCGACAGGCCACCCCCTGGGGGGAGCGGGAGCGGGACTTCCAGCTCTACCGCCGCGGCCGTTACGTGGAATTCAACCTCGTGTTCGATCGCGGCACGATCTTCGGCCTCCAGACCAATGGCCGCACCGAATCGATCCTGATGTCGCTGCCGCCGCTGGTGCGCTGGGAATATGCCTATGCCCCGGAGCCCGGCAGCCGCGAGGCCCTGCTCACCGAGGTGTTTACCCGGCCCCAGAACTGGCTGGAGGACGGCTCCCTGGTTGATCGTTGCGCCCCCCACCTGGCGGTGGGCTGAGCAAGGGGCCCCTGGCCGCTTGCTCCAGGTGGCCTCCAGGAGCCCCGGAGTTAGGGAAGCTGGGACTGAGACTGGGGGGACTGCTGCCCCATCGCCGCGGCCGCGGTGTTTCCAGGCGAGGCGATGCCGCGCTGCAGGGCATAGACGATCCGCTGGGCGATGTACTGGATCGTGCGCTCCCGGGTGCGGGGATCCCGCAGCGAGGCCTCGAGCGGACCCTCCAGCTTGCCCACCTCCAGCAGCGCGATGCCCCGCTTGGGGCCCCCAAGTCGGTCGCGGAAGTTCATCGGGTAGCCGCCGAATTCCTGGGCCAGACTTTCGTCGATCGTGCTGAACGGGCGGTGGAGGGGTGGGATCAGGCCGGATCCAACCCCAGAGCTGCCATAGGCATCGAAGTGGATCTCCAGGGCATAGCCCCCGGCGGCGGCGTGGTCCCGCCCCACGCTCCAGTTGGTGCCGGCCTCGTCGCCGCTGAGCATGGTCCGCACCGGCGGAATGTAGAAGTTGATGTTGAGGCCCCGCTGCCGGCCCAGCACCGCCACGGCATGGGCCACCTGGAGGCACCAATAGTGCTCATCGCTGATGCCGGGCCGCATCGGTGGAGCTCCGTAGAGGCCTACCGCCTCGCCGCTGGTGCCGGAGCCCCCAATGCCCTGGGCATCGGCATGGCCGGCCATCATCAGGATTGGGATTCCCTGGGCCACACCGCGGGAGCCCACCCCGTCTTTGGGAAGGGGGATGCGGGGCCCGAGCAG
>JBAXOO010000221.1:0-3912 GCA_037133235.1 Cyanobium sp. ELA507 | reverse complement strand
CGTTTTGGCCCATCGGTGGCTTCTTTGCAGTGGTAGGCTGGCCAAAATCGGTTGGTTGTTCTCCCCATGCTCAAGCTGCTGCTGGGCGATCCCAATGCCCGCAAGCTGAAGCGTTTCCAGCCGATCGTTTCGGATATCAATCTCCTCGAAGAGGACATCGCCCCCCTCTCCGACGACCAGCTGCGGGGGCTCACGGGCGAATTCCGCCAGAAGCTCGAAACGGCGCGGGCCGCCGGCGGCACCGCCGAGGTCATCGCCGCCCGCGAACGCAAGCTCCTCGATGAGCTCCTGCCCCAGGCCTTCGCCGTGGTGCGGGAGGCCGGCAAGCGGGTGCTGGGCATGCGCCACTTCGATGTGCAGCTGATCGGCGGCATGGTGCTGCACGAAGGCCAGATCGCCGAGATGAAGACCGGCGAAGGCAAAACCCTCGTTGCCACCCTGCCCGCCTACCTCAACGCCCTCACTGGCCGTGGCGTTCATGTGGTGACGGTGAACGATTACCTGGCCCGCCGCGACGCCGAGTGGATGGGCCAGATCCACCGCTTTCTTGGCCTTTCGGTGGGCCTGATCCAGCAGGAGATGGACCCGGCCGACCGCAGCCGCAATTACGGCTGCGACATCACCTATGCCACCAACTCCGAGCTAGGTTTTGATTACCTGCGCGACAACATGGCGAGTGACATCGCCGATGTGGTGCAGCGCGATTTTCACTATTGCGTCATTGACGAGGTCGATTCGATCCTTGTCGATGAGGCCCGCACCCCGCTGATCATCTCCGGCCAGATCGAGCGGCCCCAGGAGAAATACCGCCAGGCCTCCCTGATCGCCGAGCAGTTGCTGCGCTCCGCCGAGATGGGCAAGGACGGCATCGATCCCGAAGGCGACTACGAGGTGGATGAGAAGCAGCGCAACGTGACCCTCACCGATGAGGGCTTCGGCAAGGCCGAGGAGCTGCTTGGTGTTTCCGACCTCTACAACCCCACCGACCCCTGGGCCCACTTCATCAACAACGCTCTTAAGGCGAAGGAGTTGTTTGTCAAGGATGTCAACTACATCGTGCGCGGCGGTGATGCGGTGATCGTTGATGAGTTCACCGGTCGGGTGATGCCGGGTCGCCGCTGGAGCGATGGCCTCCACCAGGCGATCGAGGCCAAGGAAGGGCTGCAGATCCAGCCCGAAACCCAGACCCTGGCCAGCATCACCTACCAAAACTTCTTCTTGCTTTACCCCCGCCTCGCTGGCATGACCGGCACCGCCAAGACCGAGGAGGTGGAATTCGAGAAGACCTACAAGCTTGAGGTCACGGTGGTGCCCACCAACCGGGTGCGCTCCCGTTCCGATTGGACCGATCAGGTCTACAAAAGCGAAACCGCCAAGTGGCGCGCGGTGGCCCTCGAAACCGCCCAGATCCACGGCAGTGGCCGGCCCGTGCTGGTGGGCACCACCAGTGTGGAGAAATCCGAGTTGCTCTCGGCCCTGCTGGCCGAGGAGCAGGTGCCCCACAACCTCCTCAACGCCAAGCCGGAGAACGTCGAGCGCGAAGCCGAGATCGTGGCCCAGGCCGGCCGTGCCGGCGCCGTGACCATCGCCACCAACATGGCCGGCCGCGGCACCGACATCATCCTCGGCGGCAACAGCGATTACATGGCCCGCCTCAAGCTCCGCGAGGTGCTGCTGCCCCGGTTGGTGCGGCCCGAGGAAGACCATCTCCCCCCGGTGCCCTTGCAGCGCTCCGCCGCTGGCGCCGGCGGTTTCGGCGGAGCGGCGTCAGCCGATCCCTTCCAGGCCCCCAGTGAGGCCCGCGCCATCGGCACCCTCTATCCCTGCGTGCTCCTGGCCGATACCGAGGAGGCCCTCTCTGGTCTGAGTCGCGAACTGGTGGCGGCCTGGGGCGACCGCTCCCTCACCGTGCTCGAGCTGGAGGACCGCATCGCCCAGGCGGCGGAGAAGGCCCCGATCGAGGGCCCCCACCTGCTGCGTCTGCGCGAGCTGATCGCCCGGGTCAAGGGCGAATACGACACCGTGGTGAAGCAGGAGGAGGAGCAGGTGCGCGGTTCCGGCGGCCTGCACGTGATCGGCACCGAGCGCCACGAATCCCGCCGGGTCGATAACCAGCTCCGCGGCCGGGCCGGCCGCCAGGGCGACCCCGGCAGCACCCGCTTTTTCCTCTCGCTGGAGGACAACCTGCTGCGCATCTTTGGCGGCGAGCGGGTGGCGGGTCTGATGAATGCCTTCCGGGTGGAGGAGGACATGCCGATCGAATCGGGCATGCTCAACCGCTCCCTGGAGGGGGCCCAGAAGAAGGTGGAAACCTATTACTACGACATCCGTAAGCAGGTGTTCGAGTACGACGAGGTGATGAACAACCAGCGCAAGGCCGTCTATGCCGAGCGGCGCCGGGTGCTGGAAGGCCGTGGCCTCAAGCAGCAGGTGATCGGCTACGGCGAGCGCACCATCGACGACATCGTGGAGGCCTACGTGAATCCCGATCTGCCGCCGGAGGAATGGGATCTCACCAACCTGGTGGAGAAGGTCAAGGAGTTCATCTATCTCCTTGAAGACCTTAAGCCTGAGCAGCTACAGGGCCTCTCGATGGAGGAGCTCAAAGCGTTTCTCCAGGAGCAGATGCGCAATGCCTATGACCTCAAGGAGGGCCAGGTGGAACAGGTGCGGCCAGGCCTGATGCGGGAGGCGGAGCGCTTCTTCATCCTCCAGCAGATCGATACCCTCTGGCGCGAACACCTGCAGGCGATGGATGCCCTGCGTGAATCGGTGGGCCTGCGCGGCTACGGCCAAAAAGACCCCCTGATTGAATACAAGAACGAGGGTTACGACATGTTCCTCGAGATGATGACCCAGATGCGCCGCAATGTGATCTACTCCATGTTCATGTTCCAGCCCCAGGTGCCTCAGGAGGTCACGGTCTGATCATGCTGAGTTCAGGCTGAGGGTGTTGTGCCCTCTTCCCTCGATCCGGCGGGTCGCTCTTCGGTTTCCCCCAGAAACTCCAGGATTTCCCGGTCCTTGAGGTTCTGCGCCTTGCCTCCACAGGGCTCCAGGAGCGGCCTCCCCGCCGCCACCTCCCGCAGGCAGTCTTGAGTGCGGGCCAGTTCGCCTTCCAGGGTGTTGATCCTCTCCATCAGGTTGCGGATCACCCGGGCTTCGGCATCGGGCAGGGCCGAGTGGGCCAACGGGTCGATCTTCACTCCTGATTGGTGGATCACCCGTCCCGGAATCCCCACCACCGTGCTGTCGGCGGCCACGTTGCGCAGCAGCACCGAGCCGGCGCCGATGCGGGTGTTGGCCCCCACGGTGATCGCCCCCAGCACCTTGGCGCCGGCCCCCACCACCACGTTCTCCTCCAGGGTGGGGTGGCGCTTGCCCAGCACCTTGCCGGTGCCCCCCAGGGTCACCCCCTGATACAGCAGGCAGTTGTTGCCCACCACCGCCGTTTCACCGATCACCACCCCCATGCCGTGGTCGATGAACACCCCCTTGCCGATGCGGGCGCCGGGGTGAATCTCGATGCCGGTGATCCAGCGACCGAATTGGCTGATCAGGCGGGGCAGCAGGGGCACATCGAGGCGCCAGAGGCGGTTGCTCAGCCGGTGCAGGGCCAGGGCGTGCAGGCCCGGGTAGCAGAGCAGGATCTCCAGGGAGCCGCGGGCGGCCGGGTCCCGTTCCTTGATGGTGGCCAGCTGGGCCCGGATGGTGTCGAGCATGGGATGCGCCTCAGCCGGCCAGGAGCCCGATCTCCTTGCGCAGTTGATCGATCGTGGCGGTTCCCAGGTAACTCTGGGCACAGTGCACCACCGGCAGCCGCATCAGTTGGGAGCGGTTCTGCCGAAGGGTCTGCTCCACCAGGGGCAGGCTGGGGCGGTCGCACAGCACGTGGCTGGCGGCGCGGAGCAG
>JBAXOO010000220.1:0-3922 GCA_037133235.1 Cyanobium sp. ELA507 | reverse complement strand
CCCCGAGGTGCCCGATCCCTACTACGGGGGTGAAGACGGATTCGAACGGGTGCTTGACCTGCTCGAGGATGCTTGCGCCGGCCTGCTGGAAGACCTATTGCAGGGACGGCGCCAGGGCTGAGGGATGGCTAAAGGGCCGGGAGGATGCCCCCGCCAGGCTTCAGGCGATGGGCGGCGAATCGTGCCCAGGCCAGGCATCTTCAGGCACCCGCTCGCGGAAAAGATCCTCCAGGGCAGCGATCACCTCGTCGATGCTGAGGCCATCGGTCACCAGTTCGGCCGCATCCTCGGCCTGGCGCAGGGGGGCTACCTCGCGGCTGGAATCGAGCCGATCGCGCTCGGCAATGCTGGCCTCCAGCTCCGCCAAGGGCGGCACGGGGAAGCCCTGCTGCTGCAGATCCTGCGCCCGGCGCCGGGCCCGTTCAGCCACGGTGGCGGTGAGAAACACCTTGCACTCGGCGTCCGGAAAGACGGCGGTGCCGATGTCGCGACCTTCGGCCACCAGGCCCCCCCGCGCCCCCATCGCCCGCTGCTGGGCGGTGAGGGCCTCCCGCACACAGCCATGGGCCGCCACGGTGGACACCAGGGCGGTGACCTCGGGGCTGCGGATGGCCGCGGTCACATCGTGACCATTGACCAACACCTGCTGAGCCCCCCCCTCCCCGCCGAGCAGGCGAAGATCGAGATCCTGGAGCAGCGGAGCCACGGCGGCGGCATCGGCCGGATCGACCCCCTGCTGCCGCACCCACCAGGTGAGGGCGCGGTACATGGCGCCGGTGTCGAGGTAAACGAGGCCAAGCCGACGGGCTAAGGCCCGGGTCACGGTGCTTTTGCCGGCCCCAGCGGGGCCATCGATGGCAACGATCGGAGGACGGGACATCAGAAAGACATGGTCGATCAGGCGGCAAGGACCGCAGCGCGCCGCGACCGCCAGAAGGGAGTAGGGGCCAGCTTCGCGCAGGGGCTGCAGGCTATGGGGTTCCACCAGGTCCGCATACTCCACCGCCAGCCCCGCCGCCTCGAGGTGCTGGCGCACGGTGGAGGCCAGATTGGCCCCATCCCGTTCGCCAGCTTGATGGTGGGCAACGGCGGCCTGCAAAGAACGGGGCAGGGCTACGGCTTGGGCCCGCTCAGCGGCTCCCAAATATCGCAGCCGGGAGCTGCAGGCCAACCCATCGACCTCCCGCATGGTCGAACAACCCTCCACCTGCACCGGCAGGCCCAGGCCCTGGATCACCCGGCGCAACACCACCAGTTGCTGCCAGTCCTTCTCGCCCAGCAGGAGTCGGTGGGGTCGCACCAGCGCGAGCAGACGACACACCACCGTGGCCACCCCATCGAAATGGCCTGGCCGACCGCGACCGCAAAGGGGAGCCGCCAGGGCGGGGGGCGCCAGAACCCTGGTGAGCGCCTCCTCTCCACCCGGATAGAGGGCCTCGATGGCGGGGGCGAACAGGGCCTCCGCTCCCGCCGCCGCCGCCAGAGCGGCATCAGCCTCCAGATCACGGGGATAGCGGCCGAAATCCTCCCCCGGCCCGAACTGGAGCGGGTTCACAAACACACTGATGAGCACCCTGGGTGCCAGCCCACCGGCCCGGACCCGGGCCGCCCTGGCTAGCAGGCTGGCGTGACCAGCGTGGAGGGCTCCCATGGTGGGCACGAAGTGCAGGGGGCGACTGGGCTCGGCCCGGCGCCATGCGGCCAGCTCGGCAGGGGTGGTGATCAGACGCACGATCGTTCATAAAGAAAGCCCACCCGCCCTGGGGACGGATGGGCCAGAAGGATGATCCCCGCGGGGATCGGGTCTCAGGGCAGAACCTCGAGCTTCACCGTGGCAACACCGCTGGCGGTGACGCCGAGTTGGGTAGCGGCGCCGTGGGCGAGGTCAATGATGCGGCCACCATGGAAGGGACCACGGTCATTGATACGAACCACCGCCGAGCGGCCGTTGTTGAGGTTGGTGACCAGAACACGGGTCCCGAAGGGAAGGCTGCGGTGGGCAGCGGTGAGAGTGCCGGGGCGGAGCACTTCACCACTGGCGGTGCGGTTGCCGTAAAAACCCGGGCCGTACCAGCTGGCTTGGCCGGTGTAGGCCGCTGCCAGCTGAAGTTGACCCTTGGGCGCCGGCGTCATCTGCCTGAGGAACCGATCCTCCCAGGAGGGGGAAGGAGTGCCATCCCGGATCACAGCTTCAGCGGCTGGGGAGGACTGGGAGGAGGAGGAAGCCGCCATCACGGGACTGCCGAAGGGAACGATCAGGAGGGCGGCGGCGCCCAGGAGTTGAGTTGCACGCATGACAAGCGGAACACGCTGGCTATAACCGAGACCGGAGAGGCAAAACCTGGATCCGGATCCCGGGTGAATTCGCCGCCTGGTCCTTCGCAAGGGAAGGGGGAGGGGAATGCGCCGAGCGAGCTCCTGACAAAAAGAACGACCAGGTCAAGGTAACGGCCGCAACAGGACCCCAACACGACCAGACACGGGAGCGGCCAACGATCAGCTTTTCTGATCTTTTTGCCGGGTTCGGCGCCTGACTGGCGGCAGCCAAGTCACGGAAACACCACAACGATCAGCAAATCCGATCTGCTTCATCAGTCCGGCTGATCGATAGCTGGGCCAATCGGCGCACCGTCCACCAGTCAATGGCGCGGTGGCGGGGCCCGGCACTGGCCCCTGCCGTTGCAGGATCAGTGCCAGAACACGTGCCCATGATCGATGGATTACCGCACCGCCGGGGTGGATGTGGCCGCCGGTCGGGCCTTTGTGGACCGGATTCGCTCCAGCGTGGACTCCACCCGCCGGCCGGAGGTGGTGGGTGGCCTGGGGGGCTTCGGGGGCCTCTGCCGGCTGCCTTCGGGCCTGCGCCATCCACTCCTGGTGTCCGGCACCGACGGGGTGGGTACCAAGTTGGAGCTTGCCCAGGCCCATGGTGCCCACCACGCGGTGGGCATCGATCTGGTGGCGATGTGCGTCAACGACGTGATCACCAGTGGGGCCGAACCCCTCTTCTTTCTCGATTACATCGCCACCGGCAAACTCAGCCCCGAGGCCATGGCCGCCGTGGTGGAGGGCATCGCCGATGGCTGCCGCCAGAGCGGCTGCGCCCTGCTGGGGGGCGAAACCGCGGAGATGCCGGGCTTTTACGGCCCAGGTCGTTACGACCTGGCCGGCTTCTGCGTGGCGGTGGTGGAGGAGGACGCCCTGATCGACGGCCGCCGGATTCGCCCGGGTGACCGGATCGTGGCGGTGGCCAGCAGCGGCGTTCACAGCAATGGCTTCAGCCTGGTGCGGCGCATCCTGGAAGCGGAGGGCGCCGATGCCGAAACCCGGATCACGGCGGATGGCCCCGCCCTGATCGCCAGCCTGCTCACCCCCACCCTTCTGTATAGCTCCCTGGTGAAACGGTTGCTGGGGGAAGGGGCTCCAATTCATGGCATGGCCCACATCACCGGGGGAGGCCTGCCGGAAAACCTGCCCCGCTGCCTTCCGGACGGCCTGCATGGGGTGGTTGATCCCACCAGCTGGTCACGCCCGCCCCTCTTCTCCTGGCTCCAGGAGCATGGGGCCGTGCCAGAAGCGGACCTCTGGAACACCTTCAACCTGGGGGTGGGCTTCTGCCTGGTCGTGCCGCCGGAGGCGGTGGCAGGGGTGCTGGCCAGCTGTGCCACGGCCGGCCACAGGGCCTGGGAGCTCGGCCGGGTGGAAACGGGCACCGTGCCCTTCGGATCGGATGCATCCGGCTCCGCACCGGCCCTTGCCGGCTTGCCGTACTGAGCCGTGGTGGCGGGCCAGGGCACAACCCCGTAGGGTGCCCGATGGTGTCGTGCGATACCTCAAACCAATAGTGAAAGCCAGGCATGTTCGATACCTCCTCCCGCATTACCCGCCGCCGCTCATCCGCCGGCCCCATCGCCCCCCAGCG
>JBAXOO010000219.1:0-3929 GCA_037133235.1 Cyanobium sp. ELA507 | reverse complement strand
CTGATCAGCGGGAGTCTGATCGGCTCGAGTCTGATCGGCTCGAGTCTGATCGGCTTCAGTCTGATCGGCGGGATGTCGCTGGCGGTGGGCCATTCCTAAAGTGAGTGCCCACTCACTAGCGCACCGTGCCCCGGGCCATCGCCATTCCCGCCGCCGAACGCCGGGCCCACGCGGTGAGAACCCTGCTGGATCTCGCCAGCCATACCGCCCCGGATGCGATCAGCACCGCCGCCATCGCCGAGCGGATGGGGCTTAGCCATGGCGCCCTGTTTCGCCACTTCCCCAACCGCGAAGCCATCTGGGCGGAGGCGGTCACCTGGGCCACGGGCGAACTGGAGCGCCGCTTCGATGCCTGCCAGGAGATACCTGCCGCCGCCACGACCCCGGATCCTGGCGCCGCCCGCCTGCCCCCATCGGGGCCCCTCCAGCAGGTCGCGGCGCTGATGGCCAGCCATGCGGGCCTGCTCCAGCAACACCCGGGCCTGGTGCGGATGTTGTTTGCCGAACTGCAGCGGCCGGCCACCAGCCCGGCGCGGGAAACCGGCAAGGCCTTCATGCAGCGGTTTCGCCTGCGCCTGGCCGCGCTGATCGCCACCGCCCAGGCAGATGGCGACCTGGAGCCAGACCTGGACCCCCACGACCTGGCCGCCCTGCTGGTGGCCACCCAGCAGGGGCTGATGCTGCAGGCCCTGGTGCACGACGGCTTTGCCGATCTCACCGAACGCTCCCGCCGCAGCGTGGCCCTCTTCCTCAGGGCCGGGCCGGGGCGGACGCCTGGGCCGGGGGCCGCCCCAGCAGCAGCACCAGGGGAATGACCGCCAGAAAGAGCAAGCCCACCAGCCGGAAGACATCGCCGTAGGCGAGCAGGGCCGCCTGGCGGTCCACCTGCAGGCTGAGCACCTGAAGGGCCTGATCCGACAGGGTGCCGCCACTGCCGGCCCGAGAGGCAAGCCAGAGCTGCAATTCCACCAGCCGCTCCTGCAGGCGGGGATCGGTAATCGTCAGGGATTCCACCAGGTGGGCCCGGTGCACCGCCTGCTGATGCTCCAAGGCCAGGGTGAGCACGGCGATGCCGAAGCTGCCGCCCAGCTGGCGGGTGAGGTTGTAGAAGCCGCTGCCGGCCCCCACATCCTCCCGGGGCAGGGGGCCCAGGGTGGCCAAGCTGAGGGGCAGGAACATCACCACCGTGGTGATGCCCCGAAAGATCAGGGGCCACCAGAGGGCATCGGCGCCGGTATCGGGCCCGATCGTCCCCATGGCAAACATCGTGGCCACCATGCCCAGGGCCGCCGCACCGATCAGCAGGCGCGGGTCGAACTTGCTCACCACCCGCCCCAGCAGGGCCATGGTGACGCCCGAGGCGAGGGCGCCTGGAAGGATGAGCATGCCGGTCTGGGTGGCGGTGTAACCGAGCACCGTCTGGGCGAAGACCGGCACCACAAACACAGTGCCGTAAAGGCCCATGCCGAGCACCAGGGAGAAGGCGCTGCCGGCGGCCAAGGAGCGGTGACGCAGCACCCGCAGATCCACCGCCGGGTTGCGCCGCCTGAGTTCCCACCACACGAACACCGGCAGGCTGATGGCCGCCAAAAGGGCCAGGTTGCGAATCAGGGCACTTTCAAACCAATCGAGTTGGTGCCCCTGCTCCAGCACCACCTGGAGGCTGGCCAGGCAGAGGGTGAGCAGGCCGATGCCGGTCCAATCGACGCCGCCGCGACCCACCCCCCACTGCACCCCGGCGGCCAGCTGGTCGGCGGGGCGATCCGGCTCCAGGAAGGCCAGGGCCATCAGCACCGTGAGCAGGCCGAAGGGCAGGTTGATGAAAAAGATCCACCGCCAGCCGAGGGTGTCGGTGAGCAGGCCACCCAGGGTGGGACCCAGGGCCGGGCCCACCAGCACCACCATGCCAAACACGGCCTGGGTGGTGGCCTGGAAGGCCGCCGGCACCGACTGGAACAGGATCGCCTGGGCCTTGGGCAGCAGCCCACCCCCGAGCAGCCCCTGCAGAATGCGCGCCACCACCAACACCGTGAGGTTGGGGGCCAGGCCGCAGAGCATCGAGGCGGCGGTGAAGCCCACCAGGCAGAAGATGAAATAGGTGCGCTGGCCGAACACGCCGCTCAGCCAGGTGCTCAGCGGGATCATCACCACACTGGCCATGGCGTACCCCGTAACCACCCAGCCCACCTCGGCCAGGGTGGCGCCGAGGCTGGCCTGGATGTGGATCAGGGCCACGTTGGTGATGCTGGTGTCGATGATCTCCAGCAGGGCGCCGATCGAGGCGGTGATTACCATCGCCCACTGGCGGGGGGTGAGGCCGCTGGGTTCGGAGCCCGGGGAATCGGGCGTCCCCGCCGAGGGCTGGCCGGGAGGGCCGGACATGGAGGAGGTGCCGCCCACCAAGGTTGGTTTCGCCGGGGCACCGGCCCTCATGGCCTGCGCACGCTCACCGTGGCCGAAAGGCCGGGCACCAGGTTGAGGCCCTTGGTGTCGCGGGGGTCAAGGTCGATGCGGGTGGAGATGCGCTGCACCACCTTGGTGAAGTTGCCGGTGGCGTTGTCCGGCGGCAGCAGGGCAAAGCGGGAGCCGGCGGCGGGGGCCAGGCTGCTCACCTTGCCCCGCAGCAGCTTGTTGGGGTAGGCGTCGATGCGCACCTCGGCGGGCTGGCCGGGCTTGAGGGCGGTGAGCTGGGTTTCCTTGAAGTTGGCCTCCACCCAGGGATTGGTGTCGACCACGGTCATCAGGGGCTGGCCGGGCTGCACCTGGCAGCCGGGCTCGGCATGGCGGGAACCGATCCGCCCGGCGCTGGGGGCCGTGATGCGGGTGTAGGAGAGGTCGAGCTGGGCCTCGGCGAAGGCGGCCTGGGCCTGCATCACCTTCGCCTGGGCGGCGGCGGCCTTCTGGCGATCGACCCCCACATCCTGGATCCGGGCTTGGGCGGTCTGGCGGGTGGCCTGGCTGTGGGTGAAATCGGCCTGGGCCTTGCGGTAGGTGGTCACCGCCCGTTCCGCCTCCTGGCGGGATACGCCCCCCTGCTGGGCCAGCCCCACCAGCCGCTGGGCATCGGCGGCGGCGCGGGCCAGTTCGCTGCTAGCGGATTGCTGGTCGGCCACGGCCATCCCCTCCGCCGCCCGGGCGGTGCTCACCGAAGCCCCGGCCTGCCCCACCATCGCCTGGGCCTCGCGGGCCACCTGCTCTAAGTCGGCCCGGGCCCGGAACAGACGAGCCCGGGCATCGCGGTCGTCGAGCTGCAGCAAGGGCTGGCCCAGCTTCACCTCCTGGTTGTCCTCCACCAGCACGCGGGCGATGGTGCCGTTGACCCGGCTGGAGATCTCGGTGAGGTGGCCCTGGAGCTGGGCGTTATCGGTTTCCACCAGGCCCCAGTGGGCCACCACATAGGCCCCGCCACCGGCCAAGGCCGCCAGGCCCAACAGGGGGGCCAGCCAGCGGCGGACGGAGGTTTGGGGCTTGGGGCGGCCCAGGGGGGAGTCCGCGCCCGCGGCAGCTGAGGGGGCCGCTGATGGGTCCGATCCGGCGGGGTTGGCCTTGGCTCCGGTGGTGGCCGGAGCGCTGGCTTTCCCTCCTGCCGCCGGACTGGTGCCAGGGGAGAGCGTTGACGATCCGTGTCCGTTTGGCGGCGGCGGCGCCCCATCACGGCTGCTCGCGGGCGCCTGGGGACCGACCGAAGGGGCGGACGCCATGGCAAGTGAGTAACTACTCACTCAGGATAAACCCCGCCTTCGCCAGGAGGCGGCCCGGGGTCGCCTCGGCTTGTCGGGAAACGAAGACACCCCTTCGCCCTGCTGACCGACGCCGCCTGGGGACCTAAAACCCGAAAAGCCCGTTCAGTTCCATGGTCTCTCCGCTGTCCCGATCGATCGCCAGACGGCTTGCCGGCCGGTCTTGTTCCCCCCTGATCGCCGCTGCCC
>JBAXOO010000218.1:0-3935 GCA_037133235.1 Cyanobium sp. ELA507 | reverse complement strand
GCCTTCTACCGCTTCGCCACTTTCCATGGCGCCGAACTGCCACCTCTAAGGGAGCGGCTGCTGGCGATCGGCCTTGCCGGCGGCGTCAAGGGCACGGTGCTCCTGGCGCCTGAAGGGATCAACGGCACCGTGAGTGGGCCCGAGGAGGGCCTGGAGCAGCTGCTGGCGGCACTGCGGGCCGATTCCCGCCTTGCCAATCTGGACGTGAAGCGCCACATCGCCAAGAAGCAGGCCTTTCATCGGCTCAAGGTGCGCCTCAAGGACGAAATCGTGACGATCGGCAGGCCCGGCCTGGACCCCACCAAGGCCGTGGGCACCTACGTGGCACCCGCCGACTGGAATGCCCTGATCGATGACCCAGGCACCTTGGTGATCGACACCCGCAACAGCTACGAGGTGGCGGTGGGCAGCTTCGAGGGGGCCCTGGATCCGGGCACCGCCAGCTTCCGCTCCTTCCCAGCCTGGGTGGAGGAGGTGCTGCGGCCCCTGGTAGCAGAGCGGCAACCCAAGGCCCTTGCCCTGTTTTGCACCGGCGGCATCCGCTGCGAGAAGGCCACGGCCCACCTACTCCAAGCGGGCTTCGCGGGAGTGCACCACCTCGAGGGCGGGATCCTGCGCTATCTGGAGACGGTGGATCCGGCGGAGAGCCGCTGGCAGGGCGAATGCTTCGTCTTCGACCAGCGGGTGGCGGTGAACCACCGGCTGGAGCCGGGGGAGCACAGCCTCTGCCATGGCTGCCGCATGCCCCTTTCTCCCGCCGACCGGGAGCTCCCGAGCTACCGCAAAGGCGTGAGCTGCCGCCATTGCGACGACCGCCTGGCGCCGGCGGACCGGGAGCGCTTCAGCGAGCGGCAGCGGCAGGTCGACCTGGCACGGCACCGCGGTGAAGCGCACATTGGGAAGGAATTCTCCCCCGGGCCGCCCCCGCAGACAGGCCATGGCTGAGCGGCTTCGCGGGGTCTCTCCCCAACCCCCAGCCCCTCGGCCCCGCTGGCTGGAGAGTCTGCTGGCCTTGCTGCTCACCCTGGGCGTGGCCTTCCCGCTGCTCCATCACGGCGCCGCCGGAGCGGGCGATGGACGAGCAACCCTGAAACCCGTCGATGGCCAGCTCCAGCCGCCGGCCATGCAACCGCAACCGGTGCGGCGCCGCGATCTCTACAGGCGCCTGGAGCCCATTCCCCCCGAGCTGGCCGCCGCACCGCGCATACGCCTGGGGGTGCATCTGGAGAACGCCCACAACCTCTCGATCCCGGACCAGACCTATATGGCTGACGGCTGGTACTGGCTGGAATGGCCCGAGGCGGTGCAGCAACGGATCGAAGCCGAGAAGATCGACCCCGATCAGCTGGTGGAGGTGGTGAACAACATCGTTGGCTACGACTTCCATGTGGAAGCTGATAACACCGAACCGCAGCTGCGCCCTGATGGCAGCCGTTACCAGCTGTTCCGCTTCTCCGGCCACTTCTACATCGATGATCTCTATATGCGCCATTCACCCTTTAACCAGCTCTCCCTGCCTTTGCTGTTCGAAACCCGCCCACAATCCTTCGCAGTGGATGGTGAGGATCCCGTGCTTTTGGTGCCTGAGGCCAACCAGGAGGGTCTGGTGGGGGCCTATGCCTCGATCAGGGGCTATCAAGAGGTTGGCGTAAATATCCAGCCCCTGATTCACACCTATCCCACCGATTTCGATGACCGCGCCACCCGTGCTTTCTCCATGACTGAAATGCGGGTTTACTACCGCATCCCCCGATTCACGGCCTTCCTGCAATGGCTGTTGCCGCTGCTGATCGTGATGGCGGTCGTGTTCCTGGCCCCGAGTCTGGAGGCTTCCCTCGGCGAATTGCGGCTGGCCATTCCCTCAACCGCCCTGCTGACGCTGGTGGTGATGCAGCAGACGTACCAGGCCGAATTACCGCCTCTCCCCTACCTCACCTTCCTCGACATCATCTACGCCTTCTGCTACCTGATAGCGATCGCCCAGTTTGTTTTGTTTGTCTGGGGCATCAATGTCCTTGCCGTCGCCGAGGCCGCCGTTTCCAATGAAACGGCCGATCAAGCCGCACCGGCGGCTGAATGGATGCAGCGGCGAAGGATCGATCTTGCCGATCGCCGCTTCCAGCAGATCTCCCTGGCCGGCCTTGCGGCGGTGATGATCCTGGCTTATCTCTTCTGATCATGGACGCTCCGATGGCGCCAAGGCCAGATGGGGAGGCAGCGATCCTCTGGAGTTTCCGTCGCTGCCCCTATGCGATCCGGGCCCGGCTTGCCTTGGCCGCCGCCGGGGTTGGGGTGGAGGTGCGGGAGGTGAACCTGGGGGCCAGGCCTCCGGAGTTGCTGGAGCTTTGGCCGCCGGCCACGGTGCCGGTGTTGGAGCGTCCCGATGGCCCGCCGCTCACCGAGAGTCTCGATGTGATGACCTGGGCCCTGGAGCAGCGCGACCCCCAGGACTGGCTGCGTCGGGCGGAGCGGGGGGAAGCTGCGGGTGAGCAGCGGCGGCGGATCGGTGAGCTGGTGGCCGAGAACGATGGGCCCTTCAAGCACCACCTCGACCGCTTCAAATACGCCAGCCGCTACCCGGGCGAGGATCCCGCCGCCCATCGCCAGGCGGCCCTCGCCATCCTGCGGCGCTGGAACAACCAGCTGGAGGCCACCGCCCCCTCCAGCGTCAGCGGCTGGTTGCTGGGCCCCCACTCCTGCCTGGCCGACTGGGCCCTGCTGCCCTTCGTGCGCCAGTTCCGGATCGCCGATCCCGCCGGCTTCGCCACCACAGCCGGGCTGGAGGCCGTGCGGGCCTGGCTGGGGCGCTTCGAGACCGGAGCGGAGCTGGCGGCGGTGATGGCGCCACCGCTGGCCTTCCGTCAGCCCTGGCGTTCACCGCGCTGGCTCTACCACCTGGCCCTGGCCGAGGAGTGGCGCGCCGCCGAAGCGGAGGGGGTCTACCGCCGTTCCACCCGGGGGCTGGGGCTCGAGCAGGTGGGTTTCATCCATGCCAGCCATGCCCACCAGATCGCCGCGACCTTCCAGCGCTTCTATGCCGACGCCCCGGCGGTGCAGCTGCTCACCATTGCCCCGGAGCGGCTGGCGGCCGCCGGCATCGCCGTGCGCGAGGAGCCGGCAGGGGAGAGTGGTGAATGCTTTCCCCACCTCTACGGCCCCCTGCCCTGCCAGGCGGTGGTGGCCGTGGAGTTGTACCCACCATGACCCCTTGCCTGAGCCTGGAGCAGATCGGAGCCATCGCCGCCGAGCGGGGCCTGCTGCTGCGGCTGCGCGCCCCCCAGACCCTGGGGCTGTGGCGCCTGCAGGTGGGGGTAGCCCGCTCGCTGGGGGAGGGGAGTGCGCAGTTGCTCGGGGAGATGAAGGGCTGGGCCCTTCCCCTGGCCAGCGGTCTCCAGCTGGACACCATGCGGGTGCAAGGCCAGGACACCGCCGGGGTCGGCCTGCTGATCTGGGCCGCCACCTTCGCCTGGGCCCTGGAGAGCACCCCATGCCGCAGCGCCCGACTGCTGGCCATCCGCGACGGCGATCGCCAGCACCGCCGCCTGGTGCGCTATTTCGAGCGGCTGGGCTTTAGGCCGGTGCGGGAGGTGGGGGCCGGCCTCACCGATCTGCCGCTCCGCCTGGTCTGGGGGGGCTCCGGCCTGCTGATGCGGGGCGACTGCGCCGAGGGGCTGGAGCGCTGTGGCCGGTTGCTCAGCGCTTGAGTCGGCCGTGCTGGGATGCTCGCCGTGAAACGACGACACGAACGGAGCAACCATCAGGTAATAGCTGCATCAAGAAAGCACAGATCCTGGGGCGTGGGGAAGCCTTCGGCCTCCACCACCGCCAGGGCGGTGTTGCGGATGCCCTCCACCCCGTAGGAAGTGCTGGAGGAGCGGGCCACGGCCCTTATGGGGCCAGGTTGGCGTGGGTGGCCTGGCTCTGCCTGTTTCAGC
>JBAXOO010000217.1:0-3941 GCA_037133235.1 Cyanobium sp. ELA507 | reverse complement strand
GCGCTGAAGATGGCGGCCGCATGGGAGCGCAGGACGGGTTGGAACGATCCATGATCATCCCAAAGCGTGGGACGGATCTGTCGCCAGGTATGCCTCCAGCATCTTTTCCCGCGATTCCAGCGCTGCCGCTTCGGCCGCAAGGATCGCATCCACCGACTGGCCAGCACGGAACTGGGCCAGCCAGCGCGTGGCCGCATTGCCGCGGCTGAGCAGGTCCCCGAGCGGCTCCAGCAGCCGGCTGAGCTTCCGTTCGGCCGCGAGGGGCGCTAGGGCCTCCAACTCCGCGGCGATCCAGTCGCGGGCCAGCACCGGTGACCCATCGCGCCAGTGGCGTAGCTCCGCGCCGAGGCTGGCTTGGGCGGCGGCCCGGTCGTTGGCATCGGCCAGCAGGGCCAGTTCGTCCGGGGTGAGGCTGCTGGCCCTGAGGGGATCGAGGCTTTCCGGGTCGGCGAACAGCTGGGCCAGCCGCAGTTCGATGAAGGCGGTCACCGCCAGCAGCTCCAGCGGGTCGGCGATCAGGTCGCAGATGCGCACTTCGATCCGGTTGAGGTCGTGGGGGCGGTCGTCGCCGTTGGGCCGTACGGAGGTCCACAGGTGGCGCACGTTTTCCATCGAACCCTGGGCCAGCTGCTCGTTGATCCAGCTCACGTAGTGGGCGTGGCTGAGGAAGAGGGGCACCCGGGGCGGGGTGAGCGGGAACTGGAGCCATCGCTGTGAATGGGCCCCGGTGGGTTGACCATCCAGGAAGGGGGAGCTGGCACTGAGGGCCAGGAGCAGGGCGGCCTCGCAGCGGATCAGCCGCAGCCCGGCGAAGAGGGATTCCATCGCCGTCATGCCGAGGTTGATGTGCACGCTCGCCGTCACCACCCGGGTGCCGTAGGTGCGCTCGATGTAGGCGTGATACGGGTTGCCTGGATCCGACCGCTCGAAATGGTCGGCGCCGCCGCTGGCCAGGGTGCTGCCCGGCAGCAGGGTGAGCCCCCGTGGGGCCAACCAACGGCGTAGCCGCTGGCGGGGTTCCAATAGCAGGGCGAGCTGACGCTGATAGCTGGCCTCGGGGGGGGTGGTGTATTCGAGGTTGCGGTTGTCGGGTTCAGTCACAAAGCCAGCCAGCTGCCGGGCCGCCTCGGCGGCGCAACCGACCACCGTGCCGTCGGGCCGACCGGTGTACATCTCCACTTCAAAGCCCTTGAGCAGGAGCGCGCCACTCATGGTTGGGTTCCGGTGATGGGGTGGTGGTGCTGCTCCGCCGCGGGGGGCAGGAGGCAGGCAAGGGCTTTGAGCATGCCGCGGGCCTTGTTAAGGGTTTCCTCGTACTCCAGGGCTGGTACGGAATCGGCCACGATGCCGGCCCCCGCCTGCACCCGCACCCGCCAGCTTGGATCGCCATCTTCAGCTAGGGGCGGAAGGACCACCATGCTGCGGATCGTGATCGCCGTGTTGAGGGCTCCCCCCAGGTCCACGGCGCCGTAGACGCCGGAATAGGGCCCTCGGGCATCCGGTTCGAGGCCATGGATCAGCTGCATGGCCCGGATCTTCGGCGCTCCGCTCACGGTGCCCGCCGGGAAGGAGGCCATCAGCAGGTCCCAGACGTCGTGGCGGGGATCGAGCTCCCCTTCCACCTGGCTGACGATGTGCATCACGTGGGAGTAGCGCTCAATCACCATCAGGTCCTGCACCACCACGCTGCCGGGCCGGCACACCCGACCGAGGTCGTTGCGGCCCAGGTCCACCAGCATCACGTGTTCGGCGCGCTCCTTCGGATCGGCCAGCAGGTCTTCGGCCAGGGCGGCATCCTCGGCTTCGTCGGCGCCGCGGGGCCGGGTCCCGGCGATCGGTCGCAGCGAAGCCTTCACGGTGCCGTTGGGCTGCGGTTCAGCCTTCACCATCACCTCGGGGCTGGAGCCAATCAGGAACCAGTCGCCGAAGTTGAAGAAGGCCATGTAAGGGGAGGGGTTGACCATCCGCAGGCTGCGGTAGAGGTCGAAGGGATCGCGGGCGATGCGCGCCTCTAGGCGTTGGCTCAGCACCAGCTGGAACACATCACCAGCGGCGATCGACTCCCGGCCCTGCCGCACCGCCGCCTCGAAATCCTCCCGGCTGCGGTTGGAGGCGGTGGAGAGGTTCCCCGCGGGTTCGTCGTGCCAATCGAGGGGAGTAATGCTCGCTGGCAGGGGGGCATGCATGCGGGCCTCGAGGCTGGCGATTCGCGCCGCCGCCTGGTCCCAGGCATGGCCCGCGTCCGTCCCCGCGCCCAGATCGGCGTAGGCCACCGCCGTGATCTGCCGCTTCACCTGGTCGAACACCAGCAGGTTGTCGGCCAGCATCCAGCTGCCGTCGGGGGGGTCGCCAGGGCCGGGCCCGTGCACCGGCACGGTGGGTTCGATCCAGCGGATCAATTCGTACCCCCAGGCTCCGAACAGCTGGCCAAGGGACGGCAGGCCGGGCACCGCCATGGGGTCGATCGGTGCGAGGCATTCCCGCAGGATCTGGAAGGGGTTGCCCTCCAGGGCGTCACGGCGGCCATCGCGCCAGTGGCGTTCGGCCCGCTGGCCGCGACAGGTGAGGGTCCACAGCGGATCGCCCACCACCACACTCCAACGGCCCAGCCTCTCGCCACCCTCCACCGATTCCAAGAGCACGCCATGGCGTCCGCCCGCCCCCACCTTCAGCCAGGTGGTGAGGGGGGTTTCCAGGTCGGCGGGCCACCGTTTCCAGAGCGGCACAAAAGTGCGGCCGGCGAAGGCCTCGCCCCCACGGGCGACCTCCTGCAAGAAGGCGGTTCGGTCGGCGGCGCGATCGGTACCCGGCATCAGGTCGACAGGCAGGCAAAAAAAACGGGGCTTGCCAGCCCCGCCGTTATAGATGCTGGAGGGGACGAGGCTCAGACCTCGTAGGGTTCCTTGCCGCTGAACTTGAGGCTGGCGGGATTGGGGTTGGCGCCGATGCGGCGTGCGTTGTGCCCAACGATGGCGCGTCCCTCATTCACTTTCTCGGGGAAGACGCCATCCTTGGGATGCAGGAACTCGGTGTCGCCACCGGGGTAAATCCGATAGATCTTGAAGTCTTCAATCCGGGGCTTGAATTTAGTGCGCAGTTGGGTGCCAAGGGCAAGACATTGCTCCTTGCGGGCGAAATACATCAGGTTTTCGCCCGCATGCATCTCGGCGGCTCCGCCGGTGGGCAGCTCAAACGCCTGGCCCGCCGTGCTGGTCCAGGTGATGGCGTATTTCTCTTCGGTTTCAGCAGAGTTGAGCAGGCCGCCCGTGCTGCCGATGAACTTCGGAAGTTGACCTTTCAGGGCCGTCGCTGGCATGGCTCAAGGACCGTTTCAGGCGGAACCTAGCACCGTGTTTCGGCCCCTTTCCTGGGGCTGGGCCCACTCTTCACACCCGTCAACAAAGGGGCGGTGGGGCGCCAGGATCGCTCTCTGCCACTGGGAAGAACACGGTGAGGCTGGAGCCCCCCCGCTCGGTGAGACGGCCCCCCAGTCGGTGGAAGAGCTGTTGGGTGGCCTGGCGGCTGAGCTGCAGGCTGCCGGTGCCGGGGTTCCAGCTCAACACCGGGCCCACCAGGTCGGTGGTGGGAGCAGCGGCCGCCTCGCTGTCGGCGCCGTCGGTTCGGCCGGCCGGATCGGTGCTGGTGAGCTGCAGTTTCAGCCTGGAGCCGGCGGGCTGGAGGCTGAGCCGCACCCGACTGCCGCTGGCCAGGCTGCGGCCGAAGCGGTCGATCAGGCCCCCCAGCATCGTTTCCAGCCGGGTGGGATCGCTCAGCACCGGCGGCAGGTCGGGTGCGATGGCCAGGGTGAGCAGCAGATCCCTGCGGGCCAGTTGACGTTGCCATAGGCCCTCCAGTTCCAGCAGCAGGTGGCTGAGATCGGTGCGGGCCAGTTCGCTGGCGCTGAGGGGCTGGCTCCGGCCCGGTTGACGCTGCAGCTCCGC
>JBAXOO010000216.1:0-3961 GCA_037133235.1 Cyanobium sp. ELA507 | reverse complement strand
ATTGCCATTGCCATTGCCATTGCCATTGCCATTGCCATTGCCATTGCCATTGCCACCGGCCACCGTGTTGGCAGCCCCGCTGGCAAGGCGCAGGCGGCAGTGCCAGAAGGAGAAGGTCTCCGGCGGATGGCGATCGGTCCACTCCAGGGCCTCGAAGCGCGCATCGGGATTGCTGAGGCGCCAGTGGCCCCGAGGCGCCTCCAGGTTGAGGGTGCCGGCGAAGAAGGGCGACAGATCGATCCCCCTTGCCGCGAAGAAGGGCGCTTGGAGCTGAATCGTGCCGGCCGGGTAGGGGCTGGTGGCGGCCCGGCCCGACGCCACGCCATGGCCCGCCACCAGCCGACAGCGCACCCATCGGAGCTGCCGCTCAGCCATCGCGTCGATCGCCCACCTGGGGGTGGCTGCGGCAGCCCAGCGCCGCCTCCGGATTGCTGTAGTGCTTGAACTCCAGCCAGTTGGCGGCCGGATCGATCAGGAAAAAGGTGTGGTGCTCCAGCGCTTCACCGGCGAAGCGGAGCTTGGGCTCCACCCCGAAGCGCAGCTGGGTGGCCCGGGCCCGCTCCAGCAGCGCCTGCCAGCTGGCCAGTTCGGCAAACACCAGGCCGAAATGGCGGGGATAGATGCCGGCCTGCTCGGCGCCGAGGCTGGCGGCATCGGTGCGCTGCACCACCAGTTGCTGGCCGCCCAGATCGAGGATCAGGGCGTGGGGACTGCGCCGGCCCGCCAGGCAACCCAGGCCATCGACATACCAGCGCTCGGTCGCGTCGAGGTCGGTGGCGGGGATGGAGAGGTGGAACTGGGCCCTGTCCATGGGGCGCAATCTAGGGGCCAGCCACCGCAGCCCACCAGCGCTCTACTACCGCCGGGGTGCCATACCAGTGGGGTCCGAAGGCGCCGCCATGGGCCACCCCCTCCAGCACCACCGCCTCGGCCCCGGCCAGCAGGGCGGAGCTCAGCGGCACGAGCCCATCGCCGCGGTCGAGGGGGTTGCCGCTGCTGTTGCGGTAGGCAGTGGGGGCCAGCCGCCGGGCCGTGGCACTGGCCTGGCCCGCCGCCTCGGCCAGCTCGATGGCCCCGGCCACCGCCACGTAGCGCACCGGATCGGGCTGGGCCTGTGCGCAAAGAAAGCACCCGGCAGCTCTCGGGCGACACGGGCCCGCATGGCGGTGGCCTTGAGAGCCGTATGGGGGCTGCCCAGCATCACCAAGGTGTCGGCCAGTTTGCGGCCGCGGTAGCTGCGGCCTTCGAAGGGGCCATCGGCCAGGAAGAGGCGCAGCAGGATGCCGCCGGAGCTATGGCCCACCAGGGTGATGCGGCCGCTGGGGGAGCGGGCCGCCAGCTCGGCCGCCACGACCGCCACCCGATCGAGCAGCCGCGCCCAGCCCAGGGGAGCGACCGTGAGCAGCCAGTCGAACCGCGACACCGGCACCAATACCACCGCCTGACCGCTGAGCCGCTCCAGGGCGGCCACCATCGGGGCATAGGCCTCCGCGCCGATCAGGAAACCTCCGAGCACCAGGATCGGCTGGGCCACGGTGGGCTCCGAAGCGGCCGGGGCAGGGGCTCGATCCGGCGTCACGAGGGATCAGGGGGTGAAGGCTGGCCATGCTCTCAGGGCCGGGGCTCGATCGGGAAAGCCCGTGCCGGCTTTCCTTCCGCGCGGCACCTGTCTCAGGCCAGCGGCTGGCGCCACCAGGCCCAGCCCTCGCGGTTGATCAGCAGGCCGATCACCAGCAGCACTGCCATCAGGGCCACCTGGTCGCTCCGGGAATCGCTCACCAGGATGTCGGCAATCAGGTGCGGAATGTTGGTGACGGTGTACATCACGCTGATCCAGAATTGTTGCCGGCGCCAGTGCCGCCAGCCGCCGCTGCGCCCGGGTTCGCTGGCAGCCCAAGCGATCCGCAGCAGGCAGGCCAAGGGAATCAGGAAGTACACCAACATCGCCCAGAACAACCAGGGCAGCCTTGGCAGGGGCACCTGGCTGGCGATCTCGGGGGAGATCCCGTGGAAGAGCGGCATCAGCCCCAGATCCACGTGGAACAGCATCGCCAGCAAGTAGGCGATCCAGAGGCTGCGAAGCCTTAAGGCGTGGTCGATCGGGGCGGCCATCACTCCAGTCTGGAGCTGGCCAGGGTCCATGATCGGAATGGATGTTGCCCTGCCGTCAGCCCCGATCCTTGATGAAGCACTTCCGCTCCTGGAGTGGCCGATGACCGCCTTTCCCGCCGGTGTGGTCTGCCATGGGGGCCCCGAGCCGATCCCAGCGGCGACCGGTACGGCGGTGGTGGCCCTGGTGGGCATGCCGAACACCGGCAAGTCGACCCTGTTCAATCGGCTCACCGGCGGCCATGCCCATATCGCCAATTGGCCCGGGCTCACGGTGGATCTGCTGCGGGGCGAGCTGCCGGCGTCCGCCCAGGGCCGGCCCTTCCAGCTGGTCGACCTCCCCGGCGTCCACGACCTGGCCGGCCGAAGTGAAGACGAGGCGATCGTGCAACGTTTCCTGCGCGATACCCCGCCCGACCTGGTGGTGCTGGTGGTGAACGCCACCCAAATCGCCGCCCAGCTGCGCCTGGTGCTGCAACTGCTGGAGACGGGCCAGCCGCTGCTGGTGGCCCTCAACATGGGCGATGAGGCCCGCCGCTTTGGGGTGCGGATCGACCACGACGGCCTGGCCCAGGCCTTAGGGGTGCCGGTGCTGCCCGTGAGTGCCCGCCGCAAAGAGGGCCTGGTGGAACTCATGGCCGCCATCCACCTCGCTGCGGCCACGGCGGTGGGTCGCCCGGCCGGCCCCGAAGCCCAGGCCGCCGATCTCACCGCTGGCCTGCCAGCTGAGGAAGCGCGCCGGGAAGCCCGGCGCCATGAGCTCGTGGAGCGCTGGGTGGTGCAGCCCGAGCGCCCCCACCGGCATCAGAGCCGCCGCTTGGATCGTTTGCTGCTCCATCCGCTGGTAGGGCCCTTGGTCTTCCTGGCGATCGTGCTGCTGATGTTCCAGGCGATCTATGCCCTGGGGGCTCCACTGCAGGGGGTCAACGCTGGCCTGTTCGACACCGTGCGGGACCGGCTGCTGCTGCCGGCCCTGCAACAGCTGGGCACTCCGGCGGTGCTGCGGAGCTTTCTGGTGGATGGGGTATGGCTCGGCGTGGCAACGGTGATGAGCTTTTTGCCGATCATCTTTCTCTTCTATTTGATGCTCGCCATCGTCGAGGACTCGGGTTATCTGCCCAGGGCTGCCTTCCTGATGGATGGCTTCATGCACTGGCTCGGCCTCGATGGCCGTGCCTTCGTGCTGCAGGTGATGGGTTTTGGCTGCAACGTGCCGGCGATCATGGGCACCCGCGTGATCCGCGATCGGGGCATGCGGCTGCTGGCGATGATGGTGATACCCTTTGCCCTTTGCCAGGCCAGGCTCACGGTGTTCGTGTTCCTGGCGGCGGTGTTCTTTCCGAAGCCGTGGTGGGCGCCGGGGCTGGTGGTGTTCGCCTTCTATCTGATGAGTTTCGCCGCGGCGATCATCACTGGCCTGATCTTCAAGCGGGCCTACCCCAGCCGCGAGGCCTTTGTGCTGGAGCTGCCCCCCTATCGGCGGCCCAGCCTGCACACGATGCTGCGGCGGGCCTGGCGGGAGATGACCAACTTCATGGTCACCACCCGGGGTTTCATCGTGGGGGGCGCCGCCCTGGTGTGGCTGCTCACCAACCTGCCGCCCCAGACGGTGGCGGGGGCCGGCCCCACGATCGCCAACCGCATTGGCAGCCTGTTTGATCCTCTGCTGGCCCCGATCGGCATGACGCCCGATCTCACCGTGGCCCTGTTCTTTGGCTTCATCGCCAAGGAGATTCTGCTCGGTGCGATGGCGGTGATTCACCACACCAGCGAGGCGGGGCTGGGGGCGGCGATGCAGGCCTCGATCACCCCGCTGCAGGCCCTCAGCTTCATGGCCTTCACCCTCCTTTAC
>JBAXOO010000215.1:0-3978 GCA_037133235.1 Cyanobium sp. ELA507 | reverse complement strand
GGCGTCAACTTGGTGCCGGTGGTGCTGTTGCTGTTGGGGGTGGGCCTGCTGATCCGGGAGCTCTGGCTGCTCCGCAGCGGCCGGTTGGCGGCCGCGCCGCCGCTGGTGGGCCCGCCCCTCACCCTGGTCGACACCACCCTGGTGATCGCTGGTGGCTTCGTGCTGATCGGCGAGGTGCTCCTGCCCGAACTGCTGCAGCACCCCCTCCAGCTCGCCTTGCAGCGCCTCACCCCCAACCCGGCCCTGGGCCAGGGGCTTCAGGTGTTGCTCCTGTACCTCAGCCTCACCGTGGCGCCCCTGCTGCTGCTCTGGCGGCTGCTGCCGGCCCGGGGGGCACCGGCGGAGGGCTGGCTCCAGTGGCGCTGGCGACCCACGGCCACGGCGGCCCGCCAGGCCGCCACGATGCTGCTCCTGGTGTTGCCGCCGGTGGCCCTGAGCGGCTGGCTGGTCGACACCCTCTGGAGCGATCCCGGCGGCAGCAACCCCATGCTTGACCTGGTCCTCACCGGCACCGACCGACTTGCTCTGGCCTGCTTTGCCTTCACGGCGATGGTGGCGGCCCCCCTGTTTGAAGAAACCCTGTTCCGGGGCGTTCTGCTGCCGGTGCTGGGCCGCTGGATCGGGGGGGGCCTGGCCGTGGTGGTGAGTGCGGCTTTGTTTGCAGCCGCACACCTGAGCCTGGCGGAGCTGGTGCCCCTCTTCGTGCTGGGCTGTGGCCTGGGCCTGCTGCGACTCCGCAGTGGAAGGCTGGCTTCCTCCGTGCTGATGCATGCCCTCTGGAACGGCCTGACCTTCGCGAATCTGCTGCTGCTGGCCAGCTAATGCGCTGGGGGCGGCGGCTTGCTGCCGACCGCGATGGGTGGTTCACTTGCGCAGCGCAGATTGGCATCCTTGGTCGCCATCCTTTCCACCGAGCAGCAGCGGAGCCATCCCCAGGCCCTGCCCAACCCGCGACGATCTCTGCAGCTGGTGCAGGGATCATTGTCGGCCCGCCGCGTTGAGCGGCAGTCGCCCCTGCTGGCCGGCCTGCATCGCGTCAGCACCGGTGTTCTCGCCGGGCTGGGCCTTTCGGTGGTTGGCCTGAGCGCCCTCAGCCTCCACTGGCAGGATGTCTTCTCTGGCAACTATGCCCAGCTGCAGGCCTCCAGGACCCTGGAGCAAAAGCTCCAGGAATCGGCCGCCCTGCTTGAGCACCACCATCTGGCAGCGGTCCGCCGTCCAGGCCAACTAGTACCCACCAGCAGCGAAAAGCTCATCCATCTTCAGCGCCCCCCCCTCAGCCCACCCGTCTCGCCCCTTTCCCTCCTGACGGTCCTTCCCCAGCAAGCGATTCCAGCGGGTTATTGATGGCGCGAACCTCCACCCGCCGCCATCCCCCGGCCGGAGCCGGCTCGCTCGAACGACGCCGCCCCGCCGAGCGGACCAAGCGCCCTGGCGGCCACGGGGTGGTGGAGGAGATCCAGCCCTGTTCGCCGCAGCGGCTGATGGCGGTGTTTCTGGTGCTCTGTGCCGCCCTGGCTGGCCTGGCCGGGCGACTGGCCTGGCTGCAGGTCGTGGATGGCCAACGGTTGCAGGCCAAGGCTCGCTCCTTTCAGACCCTCTCCATCGATCCGATCGGTGAGCGCCGCACCGTCGTCGACCGCATGGGCCGTCTGGTGGCCATCGACGAAGAACGCTTCACCCTCTGGGCCCACCCCCGCTACTTCAATCTCCCGGGCGACGCTCCCCAGTTGGTGCGGCCCGCCGCCGATGTGGCGGCCAAGCTGGCCGTGGTGCTGGCCCAACCGGCCGACCAACTGCTTCGCACCATCGGCGATCGGCGCACCGGCGTGAAGCTCGCTACCAACCTCGATCCGGAAACCGCCGCCCAGATCCGCAAGCTCGGCATCAGCGGCCTCGATCTCGAGGCCTATCCCCAGAGGGTCTATCCCCAGGGGAGTCTATTCGCCAACGTCGTCGGCTTCCTCAACCTCGAGCGGCAGCCCCAAGCGGGTCTGGAACAAAGCCGCGACCGCGACCTCAGGCGCCAGGAATCGCGGCTCACCCTGCGCCGCGGCGGTGACGGCACCCCCCTTCCCGATGGCCTAACGGCGGGATCGCTCTACGGCGATGATCTCCGCCTCCAGCTCACCCTCGATGCCCGCCTCCAGCAGGTGGCCCAGCAGGCCCTGGCCAAGCAGGTGAAGCAATGGAGCGCCAAGCGGGGCGTCGCCCTGGTGATCGATGCCCGCAACGGCGAGCTACTGGCTTTGGCGTCCAGCCCCACCTACGACCCCAACCGCTACTGGAAGTACGACCCCGGACTGTTCCGCGAATGGTCCGTGCAGGACCTCTACGAACCGGGCTCCACGTTCAAGCCGATCAACCTCGCCCTGGCCCTTCAGGAGAAGGCGATTGATCCGCATGGCAGCGTCTATGACGGCGGGCAACTCACGATCGGCGGCTGGCCGATCTTTAACGCCGACCACAGCGGCCACGGCCAGATCGACTTCCCCACCGTGTTGCAGGTGTCGAGCAACGTGGGGATGGTGCAAGCCATGGCGCACCTCAACCGCAGCCGCTACTGGCATTGGCTCCATACTCTCGGCATCGATGAAGTGCCCGATACCGACCTTCCCGGCGCCGTCGCAGGTCAGCTGAAGAGCCGCTCCGAATTCATTGGCGGCGCCATCGAACCCGCCACTGCCGCCTTCGGCCAGGGGTTCTCCCTCACGCCGCTGAAGCTGATCCAGCTGCACGCCATGCTCGCCAATGGGGGCCGCCTGGTGAGCCCCCACATCACCCGTGGTCTCCGTTCCGGCGATGCCCTCGCCAACCACGGCACCCCCACCGGCGTTCAGCTGCTGGATCCCAAGGTGACCCGCACCGTGATCGATTGGATGGAAACGGTGGTGCAGAAGGGCAGTGGCAAAGGGCTGCAGATCCCCGGGTACCGCATCGGCGGCAAGACGGGCACCGCGCAGAAAGCCCACAACGGCGTTTACATCCCCGGCGCCCGCATCTGCAGCTTTGTTGCCGTGCTGCCAGTGGAAAACCCCCGCTTCGTGGTTCTGGTGGTGGTGGATGAGCCCCAGGGCGGCAATGCCTACGGGGCCACCGTGGCGGTGCCGGTGGCGCGCCAGATCGTGGAGGCCGTGCTGGTGCTGTAGCAAATCCCCCCCAGCCAGCCGCTGGCGGCCATGCCGAAATCAGCACCCACCCCCTGAAAGCCGGCGACAGGGGCGAGCCCTCTGGCTAACTTGCGGGTCAATCAGCCCCGCCTGACGCAGGCAAATGTGATGGCCAACCTGCTCGACCAACTGGCCGCCATGACCGTGGTGGTTGCCGATACCGGTGACATCGATGCGATTCGCCAGTTCACCCCTCGGGATGCCACCACCAACCCATCACTGATCCTGGCGGCGGCCCAGATCCCGGCCTACCAGGACCTGATCGACCGCTCCCTGCGGGAATCCCGGCAGGTTATCGGCGGCGAAGCAGGAGCCGATGCGGTAGTGGCCGAGGCGCTCGACGAGATCAGCGTGACCTTCGGCAAGGAAATCCTCAAGATCGTGCCCGGTCGGGTCTCTACGGAGGTTGATGCCCGGCTCAGCTACGACACCGAAGCCACCGTGGCCAAGGCCCGCAAACTGATCGGGCTCTATGGCCAGGCGGGTATCCAGCGGGAGCGGGTGCTGATCAAGATCGCCTCCACCTGGGAGGGGATCCGGGCCGCCGAGCGACTGGAGCAGGAGGGCATCCACTGCAATCTCACTCTGCTGTTTGGCTTTGCCCAGGCCGTGGCCTGCGCGGAAGCTGGCGTGACCCTGATCTCCCCCTTCGTGGGACGCATCCTCGACTGGTACAAAAAGAGCACCGGTCGCGACAGCTATCCAGGGCCGGAGGATCCCGGGGTGGTCTCGGTGAGCCGCATCTTCAACTATTACAAGACCTACGGCTACCGCACCGAAGTGATGGGGGCCAGCTTCCGCAACATCG
>JBAXOO010000214.1:0-3995 GCA_037133235.1 Cyanobium sp. ELA507 | reverse complement strand
CCGGGGCGCGGGCAGGGTGCTCCCCAGAATGCCCGCACTGGCGTCCGATGCCTTGACCAGACTTTCCCTGTTGCTCGCCGTGTCGTGCCTGGGCACCGGTGCTGCCCTGGTGGGGGGTAGGGCCCTGCTTGAGCGGCTGCCCTTGCCCACCCCGGCCACCGCCAGCACCAGCCTGGAGAAGCTGCGGCGTTGGTCACCCGATCCCGGGCGGCGGCGGGAGGCCAGCCTGTTGCTTCACAGCCGTTTTCCGGAAGACCCCGGCCTTCGCCAGGCCCTGTTGCGGGGCCAGGGCTGGGGCACCGATCCGCTGGCGGCCGTGGTGCTCAAGAACGCCGCCAAGGACGCCGAGGCGCTGGGGCAGCGAGAACGGGCCCTCAGCCTCTGGCGGGAGCTACAGCGTCGCTTTAGGGGGACCGCCGCCAGCGCCGATGCCCTCTATGCCCTGGGACGCAGCCAGCCGGCCCTGCGCCAGGAGCTGCTGCAACGGTTTCCGGCCCATCCGGCGGCCCTGGCCGCAGCCCTCGAGGCGGGCCCGGACGCCGCGGCCCGGCTGGCGGGGGCGGTGCACCTGGCCCGCTGGGGCGCCCGCTGGCCCGGGGCGGAAGAATTGATGAAACGGATCTGCTCCGGCGAAATCCAGGCTGCCGATGGACGCCAACGGGCGGCGATCGCCGAAGGACTGGCCCAGATCGGGGCCGTCGACGCCTCCGTGGCCTGCCTGGATGGCACAACTGCCCTGAAGGGCCAAGCTGGCCAAGGAGCAGCGGCCAAAGGGCCAAGCGCCCACCAGGGCAGTGCCTGGGGTGACCTCTCCAAACCCGGCCGGCTGAGCCTGGCCCGCGCCCTGCTGCTGGGCGATCCTGCCCAGCGGCAACGGGCCCTGCAGCTGCTGCTGGCGGTGGCCGGCCCGGGAGGGGAGAAAGGTGTCCCTAGTCCCGAAGCTCAGGAGGCGGTGCGGCTCCTGGCGCAGCAGGAGGGGCCCGAGGCAGAGGCGGCCCTGAAGGCCCTACCCCCGAGCTGGCGGGAGAGCGCCGCGGTGGTGGCCCACCGGGTGCTGGCCGATCCGTCCGGGCAGGGGGGCATGGCGGTGCTGCAGCGCTGGCCCAAGGACCCCGCCAGCTGGGATCTGCAATGGGAATTAGCCCGCCGCCAGCTGCTGGCCAGCCAGTGGCGCCAGGCCACCAGGCTGTTGGAGGCGATTCCCGCCGACCAGCTGCCGGCGGCCCTGGCGGCCCGGCAACGGTTCTGGCTGGGCTACGCCCAACAGCAACTGGGCGATCGCAACGGCGCCATCGCCACCTGGCGGGACCTGCGGCGGCGCAACCCCGGCGGCTACTACGGCTGGCGGGCGGCCGTGCAGCTCGGGGAGGGCGGGCTCGATGACCATCGCGAGACAACCCATGGCCAACAGCCGCTGGCCTTCGCCGGCTGGGATCCGCTGGGAAGCGGCGATCGGGAGCTGGATCGGCTCTGGAGGCTCGATCAGCGCACCGAAGCCTGGGAGGCCTGGCGGGAGCGGCGCGGCAACCGCCCCCCCCGCGAAGGCGCCGAACTGCTGGTGGAGGGCCGCCTGCGGCAGGGGGTCGGCGATGACTGGACGGGCTTTGGGCAGCTGGAGCAGGCCGCCCTCGTGATGCGCCCCGACCAGTGCGCCCTGCTGCCGCTGCTGGAGCGCAGCCTCCACCCACCGCGCTTTGTGGAGGTCTTAGGGCCGTTGGCCAAGCAACGGGGCGTTCCCCTGGCCCTGCTGCAGGGTATTGCCAAACAGGAATCTCGCTTTAGCCCCACGGTGCATTCGGCAGCCGGGGCGGTGGGACTGATGCAGGTGCTGCCCTCCACCGCCTCCGAGCTGGCGGGGCGCCCCGTGACACCCGCCGACCTGGAGCAACCCGCCCGCAATGCCGAACTCGGCAGCCTCTATCTCCAAGGCCTGCTGCGCCAGTGGAAGGGCAACCCCCTGGCGGCGGTAGCGAGCTACAACGCGGGCCCCGGGGCGGTGGGGGGGTGGATCAACCCCAGGCTGGGCAGTGCCCCCGAGCTCTGGGTGGAGGGCATCCCCTATCCCGAAACCCGCCTCTACGTGAAAAAGGTGCTGGGCAATGCCTGGACTTATCACAACCTCGACGATCCCCAGTGCTGAGGCCGTTCAGGGGGTGGTGCGGCCCCTGGTGCCCCCGACCCGACCAAACAGTGGCCCCCGCTCGACACTGGAGGTGCCTGGCTTGCGCAGCAGGGTGGCACGGGTCGGACGGCGGAACAGGGGGCTGGGGCCATGGTCGTGGGAGGAGCTGAGCCAGTGGCCGAGGCTGGCCCCCCCGAGCACGACCAAGCTGAGCAGGATGGCCAGCATCACGGGCTGGGGCATCAACCGCAGTCGAACCAGATCCAGGCGGGCCAGCAGCACCGCCGAGCCCAGGATCAGCACATTGGAAAGCACATCGAGGTGGAGGAGATAGAGGCCGGCGATTGTCACCAGCAGCAGGATCGCCACCAGCGTCACCACCCGACTGGCGGCCAGGAGCGTCGAGAAGCGGCGCAGCAGGAGGTCGGGCATGCAGCAGATCATCACCACCACGAGGGCCTGGGCGCACTCGGCTGACCAGATCAGGGAGGCCACCGGCGTGAGGTGGGCGCCGCTGCGCTCCAGGGGCAGCCCCCAGTGGAGTCCGAGGTAGGTGCTCACCACCATCAGCAGCAGCAGCATCGGGGCCTGGATCGGCAGCAGCAGCAGGCGGAACAGGGAGGTCATCGGGGTTCCGGCTCAGGCTCCAACACCAGGGCGATGGCATCGAGGGGACAGCTGGGGATGCACTGCTCGCACACCAGACAACGGGGACTATCGAACTCCAGCCTGGCGGTGGCAGCATCAAACCGCAGCGCACCACTGGGGCAAACGCTGGCACAGATGCCGCAATCCACGCAGCGGAGCGGATCGATGCGGATCTCACCGGGGGCGCGGTTGAGCCCCAGACCCTGCCGTTCCAGCCAGGCCTCGGCGGCATCGAGTTCATCGATATCGCCGGAGAGCTCCACCACCATGGTGCCCACCTGGTTGGGGGCCACCTGGGCGCGCAGGATCTTGGCAGCCACATCAAAATCCACCGCCAGCCGGTAGGTGATCGGCTGGTGCACCGCCTCGCGGGGGAAGTGGAGGGTGAGGCGCCGTTTCAACTGGAGCGGCCCGGTGTGCGGAAGTTAGCAACACCCCCCTGCTAACGAAACGCGCACGGCCCGGGCAGGGCCGGCAGAGTGCCTGGGATCGCCAGGCCCGTGCCACCCAGCCATGAGCGCCACCCCGGACCCCGTCCCAGCCATCGGCCTTCCCCTCGGCCGGGTCGAACGCATGGCGCTGGCAGCGGTGGCGGCCCTGCTGGTCCTGCTGCTCCTATGGCTGCGGGGAGGCCTCCACCCGGCGGCCCCCCTGGAGCGGCTGGCCCGCCAATCCCCTGATCTGGCCACGGCCCTGGCCAATGGCCGCCCCACCCTGGTGGAGTTCTATGCCGACTGGTGCGAAGCCTGCCGCACCATGGCCCCGGCCATGGAGGCCACCGAAAAGCGCCACCGTCAGAACCTCGACGTGGTGCTCTTGAACGTGGACAACCCCCGCTGGCAGCCGGAGATGGAGCGCTACGCGGTGAACGGCATCCCCCAGCTCGAACTCTTCGATGCAGCAGGCCAGTCCGTGGGCCGCTCGATCGGCGCCCGGCGGCCCGAGGAGCTGGAAGCCCTCGCCACGGCCCTGCTGGAGGGAAGACCCCTGCCGGAGCTGGCCGGCGTGGGCGCCACCAGTAGCCTCGGCGAGCCCGCCAGTGGAGGCGATGCGGTGGGCTCGGCTGGCGCCGAAACTGCCGGATCTGTGGGCCCCGGCCCTGACTCCTCTGGATCAGGACTGGCCCCCTCGGTGGGGCGCACGGCCGCGGTCGGGCCGCGCAGCCATGGCTGATCGGCAGCGGCAAGGTGCAGCCATCCACCGCTCCAGGTTCACCCGTTGAAGC
>JBAXOO010000213.1:0-4006 GCA_037133235.1 Cyanobium sp. ELA507 | reverse complement strand
TCGGTGGCCCACCGCTGCACCGGCAGTTGCTGAAGAATGGCCTCATTCACCACCCCGCGCCAGCGGCCGCGGTCGCAGACCAGCACCCAATCCGGAGGACCATCGGCGCCGTGGGATGCGATGGCGTTAGGCACGGAGCTCGTGGTGGGTGGTGCCGTGGGGGTCAGCTGACTCAATTGCCGCAGGGTGGTATCCGCCTCCACCACGCGGAAGCGCCGGCGGGCCACATCCTTCACCTTGATCTCGCGGAGGGCCTGCTGCACCTGCAGCATCTGGCGCTGGTTGCGGGCTGCCCCGAGGCCAAACCAGCCGAGCAGCAGCAGCCAGGCTCCGCTCAGGCCCCCGCCCCGCAGCAGTAGCACGCTGCCCAATCCCACGGCCAGGAAGGAGAGGAAACGGCCGCAGCCATTGGCCACCTCCATGCCACGCCTGCGGCTGCCCGTCATTTGCCAGACCAGGGCCTTCACCACCAGACCGCCGTCGAGGGGCAGGCCGGGCAGCAGGTTGAACAGCGCTAGCACCAGATTCAGCACCCCCAGCTGGGTGAGGATCTCGGCCAACACCAGGGAGTGGTGGCTGACGCCATGCACCCCGGCTAGCAGCGCCATGCCCAGCGTCAGGCTCACCGCTGGTCCGGCCAGGGCCACCAGCAGGGCGCCCAGGGCGGTGGGGCACTCCCGCTCGACGCTGGCCACACCCCCTAGCAAGAACAGGGTGATGCTGCTCACCTTCACCCCCTGGGCGATGGCCACGAGGGAGTGACCGAGTTCGTGCAGCAACACAGACACGAAAAGCAGCACCGCAGTGGCCAGCGCCACGGCCCAGAGGCCACCCTCCTGCAGGGTTCCGCCCAGGCTGACGCGGTACTGCCGTTCAAAGGCCATGGTGGCCGCAAACAGGATCAGAAACCAGGTCGGATGGATGCGCAGGGGAATCCCGCGGATCGTGAGCAATTGCCAGCCTTCTCGCACGGGCCTCAGGCCTCACCCTGCAGTGGGGTCCTGGCCGGAACCGGAACCTGTAGGCCTTGATCTTAGAAAGGAGGCCTGCCAGCACGTCGGCCCCTTGTCGTCATCGCCTGATCGGGCAACCCCCCTCCTTAAGGTCTGCGGCCTGACGGGGCCGGACCAGGCCAGGGCCGTGGCGGCCCTAGGCGTCGATGCCATCGGGGTGATTGGGGTGCCCAGCTCCCCCCGATGGGTGGCACCTGCCGAGCGGCCGACCCTTTTTGCGGCGGCGGCGGCGCAAAAGCCGGACTGCCTCAGGGTGCTTGTGGTGGCTGATCCGGCCGACGGCGAGCTTCCCCTACTGGATGGCGCCGGCGGCGGGCACGGCGTGGTG
Source organism: Cyanobium sp. ELA507 (assembly GCA_037133235.1). Taxonomy (GTDB): domain Bacteria; phylum Cyanobacteriota; class Cyanobacteriia; order PCC-6307; family Cyanobiaceae; genus Cyanobium. The sequence continues at coordinate 2,665 of JBAXOO010000213.1, read as the reverse complement.
CAGCTGCATGGCTCCGAAACGGTGCAGCGCTGCGGGGAGTTGCGGCGGCGTTGGCCCGATCTGCTCTGGTGGAAGGCCCTGCGGATCCGCTCAGCCGCCGATCTGGCCCAGGCTGCTGCCTACGCCCCAGTGGTGGACGCGCTCCTGCTGGATGCCTGGGTGCCCGACCAGCTGGGGGGGACGGGCCATCGGCTCCCCCTGGAGTGGCTGGCGGAATTCCATCCGCCCCTGCCCTGGTGGTTGGCCGGGGGAATTACGCCCGAGCGGGTGGGTCCTGTGTTGGCAGCCGTTCGTCCCGATGGTCTGGACGCCTCCAGCGGTGTAGAGGATGCTCCCGGCCACAAAAACCTGGCTCGCGTGGCCCAGCTCGTGGCGGCGGTTGGTGCTGCCAGAGACCGGGGAGCTGCCGATTCCTGAATCGGAGCCCCCTTGGGCCAGGCCGAAAAAGCAGCGGGATTCAGTGGCTGAGCAGGGATTGCTGTTGCTTCACCAGCTCGAAAAACTCCGCCTTGAGGCTGGGGTCATGGCGGAAATCGCCGCGCACCACTGAGTTGATCATGCTGGTCTGGGGCTCCTTCACACCCCGCCATTTCATGCAGTAGTGCTGGGCCTTGACCAGGATGGCCAAACCCCGGGGTTCGCAAAGCCGTTCAATCTCATCGGCCAGGATCAGCACCGCCTCCTCCTGGATATGGGGGCGGGAGAAGACCCAGTCGGCGACGCGGGCGAACTTGGAAAGGCCGATCACCCGCTGACCCGGCTTGATGCCGATCCAGCAGCTCCCGAGGATGGGCACGAGGTGGTGTGAACAGGCTGAGCGCACAGAAATGGGCCCAACCGTATAGATCTCGTCGAGTTTTTTAACGTTGGGGAAAGAGGCGATCTTCGGCTGTTTGAGATAGCGACCCTTGAATACCTCCCGCAGGTACATGCGGGCCACCCGTTCGGCCGTTTCGGCGGTGTTGTGGTCGTTCTCGATATCAATCACCAGGCTGCGCAGCAGATCACGCACCTTGTCGGCCACCTCCACTTCCAGGTTGTCGAGGTCACCATCCTCGAGGAACTCCGAAATGTTGTCGTTGGCGAGAAACGGCACCTCGGCGTCCTGAAGCCGTTGGCGGATCTGCGCACTGACCGGGGGTTTCAGGGCTGTGGTGGTGTTGATGGTTCGCGCCGTCAACGGGTTCGGAAGGGTGGAGGTCATGGGGGAGATCAGAAGACGCCGGCTGCCGGCATGAGGGTGAGATCCTCCACGGATTGGATGGAGGGCTGCTGCGCCAGAAACAGCAGGGCAGCTGCCGCCTGCTCAGGAGAGAGCATGGCACGGCGATCGAAGCAACTGTTCACAGTATCGCTGTCCCAGAGGGGTGTATTCACCGAACCAAGGGTGAGGGTACCCACCCTGATCCCGTGGCTCCTTTCCTCCTCCGCCAGGCAGCGGCTGAAGGAGGCCAGGGCGGCTTTGCAGGTGCAGTAGGCCCCCCAGTCCGGAAAGGCATTGCGAGAGGCATGGCTGCTCACATTGAGGATCTGCCCGCCTCCCTGCTGGCGCAGAAGTGGCACCACGGCGCGGCACACCTGAAAGACGCTGGTGACGTTGAGCTGGAGCATCCATTGCCAGCGATCCAGCGGCATCTCCACCAGTGGCCCGGTCCAGGCGGCCCCGGCGTTGTTGATCACCACCGTGGGCACCAAGCCGCGGCCGCAGAGCTCTGCCACGCCGGGTTCTACCGCCGCCGGGTCGGTGAGGTCGAGGTGGGTGCTCTCCACCCGCACGCCCTGCTCCCGCAGCTCCGGGAGCAGGGCGGCGAAGTCGTCACTGGGACGGGCCAGCAGCAGCAGATCAAAACCAGCCTCCGCGAAGCGGCGGGCGGTGGCGGCACCGATGCCCCGGGAGGCTCCGGTGATGAGGGCGGCGACCAAAGGGGGTGGGCAGAGATCTGAAGAAAACCTTAAGCAACCCGGGCCGCTTCCGCGGCGGCGCCCTCGAGGTAGCGCCCCATCTGCCGGAACTTGGCGTAGCGGCGATCAATCCTCTCCCGTTCTGAGAGGGCACTGAGCTCGGCGAGATTAGCCAGCAGGGCCTCTTTCAGCGTGGCGGCGGCCTGCAGCGGCGCCCAGTGGTTGCCCCCAGCGGGTTCCGGCAGCACCGTATCGATCACCCCCAGCTGGAGCAGGTCTGGTCCGGTGATCTTGAGCGCTTCCGCCGCTGCGGGGGCCTTGGCGGCATCCCGCCAGAGGATGGAGGCACAGGCCTCGGGGCTGGCCACCGTGTAGACGCTGTGCTCAAACATCAGCAGGCGGTCGGCCACGCCGATGCCAAGGGCCCCGCCGGAGCCCCCTTCGCCGATCACGGTGGCGATGATCGGCACCCTGAGCCGGAACATTTCCCGCAGGTTCACGGCGATTGCCTCACCCTGCCCCTGCTCCTCGGCCAGCACACCGGCGTAGGCCCCGGGGGTATCGATGAAGCTGAGGATCGGTAGCCGGAAGCGGTCGGCATGGTCCATCAGCCGCATCGCCTTGCGGTAGCCGCCGGGTGAGGCCATGCCGAAGTTGCGGGCCACGTTTTCCTTGGTGTCCCTTCCCTTTTGGTGGCCGAGCAGCACCACGGGCTGCTCGCCGATGCTGCCCACCCCCCCCACCAGGGCCCGGTCGTCGGAGC
>JBAXOO010000212.1:0-4013 GCA_037133235.1 Cyanobium sp. ELA507 | reverse complement strand
CCGCAGACATGCCCTCCGCTCAAAGCCAACGGAGCTGAATCGGCCTCAGCCCAGCTCCCGGCTACGGGCGGCAGCCGCGACCACCGCCTCGATCAGGGCAGAACGGACTCCGGCCCTCTCCAGCTGGCGCAATCCGGCGATGGTGGTGCCAGCGGGGCTGCTCACCATGTCCTTGAGCTGGCCGGGATGGAGATCCTGCTCGTGCAGCAGGGCGGCGGTGCCCGCAAGGGTGCGGTGGGCCAGATGCTGGGCCTGCCCCCGGGGCAAACCAGCCGCCACCGCCCCATCGGCCATGGCTTCGGCCACCAGGGCCACGAAGGCGGGCCCGGAGGAGGTGAGGGCAAGAAAGGCATCCAGCTGGCTCTCCGGGAGTTCGAGCACCTCACCCACCCGGGCAAACAGGCCCCGCACCCATTCCTGCCGTTCTGGCCCCACGCCGGCCCCCCAGGCCAGGCCGGTAAGCCCGGCGCGCACCAGGCAGGGGGTATTGGGAACGGCACGCACGCAGCGCCAGCCGGGGAAGAGCCGCTCAAGCCGCGCCAGGGTGACCCCGGCCAGCACCGAGATCAATAGCGGAGCCTCGCCGGCGCCTTCACCGGTGCCGGCTTCCCTGGAGGCCCCTGGCGATGACTCCGGCTGCGATGGGAGCAGGCTCGCCGCAGCGGCCGCGACGACCTCCAGCTGCTGGGGCTTCACCGCCAGCAGCACGGTGGGGCAGCGCCAGGCCTCCCTGGCATCGCAGCTCACCGCCAGACCATGGACCTGGGCCAGCTCCTGGGCCGAGGCCGGCCTGCCAACCACGGCCCGGACCTCGCCTGCCTGGAGGACGCCGGTATCGATCAGGGGCAGCAGCAGGGCCTGGGCCATGCGGCCGAGGCCGACTACACCAAAACTGCCAGGAGCCCCTTGGCGCTCTGCTGAGGGAGCGCCTGAGGGGGCACCGTCAGAGCTGGCGCTATCAGCCCAGGGCATCCGTGCGGCCCCAGGCGGGACTCGGGGCCGCATCCTGGGGCTCGGAGGCCGTGCGGGAGGGCACCACGGTGGGTGAAGCGGATTCCTCGCTGCCGGCGGTGGTCACGGTCACGCAGCTGGGGGCAAACAGGAAGATGCTCTCGCCCACCCGCTCCTGGTGGCCATCGATGGCGAAGGTGCCACCGGCCACGAAATCAACGGCCCGCTGCGCCTGGTCGGGCTCCATCATCGTGAGGTTGAGGATCACGGTTTTGCGTTCCCGCAGGGCCTGGATCGCGCGGGGCATCTCATCGAAGCTGCGGGGCTCCATCAGATACACCTCAGCCACGGCCGTGGAGAGGCCGGGCATGCCGATCACGTTGGTGCCGGCAAACGGATCATCCAGGCCGAAATCATTGTTGAGTGCCAGGGCGCTGGAGGCACGCATAGCGGAACTGGAGGAGCTGGTCTGGCTCTCCTCGATCGCGCCAGGGTCGTAATCGAGCTCATCGTCGTAGTCGCCATCGAGGTAGTCATCTCCGGAGACGACGGCACGCAGGCGGGAGAACAACGACACGGATGGAACCCTCTGGGTTGGAGCACGCAACCTGAATAGCGTCCCACATCAGTTGAGGCAAGGGCTTCAAGGCTCTTCCCAAACCGTCAGGCCGGAGCAGGCCGGTCGCCAAACAGGCCACTGCCGATGCGAACCCAGGTGCTGCCGGCCGCTGCAGCGACTGGCCAGTCGTCGCTCATGCCCATGGAACGCTCGGGAAGGCCGAGTTCCTCCGCCAGGGCGGTGCAGGCCGCAAACAGGGCAGAGCGGGCCTGCTCGGCAAGGCCAAGGGGCGCGATCGTCATCAGTCCCACGGGCCGAAGCGGCGCCAGGGCCTGGAGCTGGGGCCAGGCCTCCCGTAGGGCCTCGGCCGAGAACCCCGCCTTGGCCGGATCCGGTAGCAGCTTCACCTGCAGCAAAACGGCCGGAGCCAGGCCCTCCTCTTCGGCGATGCGGGCCAGCCGTTCCGCCAGTTCGAGGCTGTCAACCGAGTGGATCGTGCCGAACCGACGCAAAACCCCCCTGGCCTTGTTGGCCTGGAGCCTGCCGATGAAGTGCCAATCCAACGGCTCGAGGTCGGCTAGCTCCTCCTGCTTGACGATGGCCTCCTGCAGACGGCTCTCGCCAAAACTGCGCTGGCCCAGGGCCACGGCCTGCCGCATCACCGCCGCGGGCTGCCCCTTGCTCACCGCCAACAGCCGGGTGGTTGGGGGCAGCTGGGCCCGCAGGGCTGCCAGCCTGCCCGCTAAGGCTGAATCCGCGGTATCGGGGTGTTCCGCGCCGAAACCAGCCGCTGCCACCGGTAGAGCCCTCAGAGGAAGGTCTGATCAAACAGCTGACGCCAGCGCCCATGCTCCGCGGGGCCACTGCGGCGGGAACGGGCCAGATTCTGCTCGGCATGGTGGCGGGCATCCATCAGCGGAATCACCTCGAAACTGGCGCCCCTGGTCTGCAGGCTGACGAGAAAAAAGATCCGCTGAGCATAAAGCGTGGCGTAGAGATCACGGTTCTCCCCCACGGGAGCCACCCGATAGAGCATCCCGAAGGTGGGATGGTTGAGATATCGCTCTGCGCTCACGTGGCCTGATGTGCAAATACCATTTAACGTCACCGCCAGGCAACCTCCTGGCAGCCCCGTTCAAGGCCAGTAAGGGCGCCAGCTGGGAGCTTTGGTCAGTGCTCGCCTAGCCGCCATCGCAGGCCCAGCAACAGGGCCAACCCCAACCAGCCCGCCCACGTTGCAAGCCTCGATCCCCCCTCGGCGCGATGCAGCGCATCCGGGGGGATCCAGCGGCCGCCCCGCGCCATCAACGCCTCAGCGCCCTGTTCGGAGCGCAGCAAAATGTTGGCCAGCAGCCGTTCACCCACCGCCAGCACCAGCCCTAGGCCGGCCTTCCAGCCCAGGGCCTTGAGGTTCACGGCCCGGGTGGCAATGGAGCGCAGCAGGTTTTGGAGTTCCTCCTGCACCAGCGGCAGGAACCGCAGGGCCAGGAGCAAGGTGAAGCCCAGCCTTTCCATCGGCAGCCCCAGCCGGCCGAGGGGCCTGAGCCACCAGCTGATCGCCCAGGCCAGTTCCTCCGGGGTGGTGGTGAGCAGCAGCAGGTTGGCGCTGTGGATCAGGGTCACCAGCAAGGTGGCGCCGTTGAGCCCCAGCTCGGCGGAGCGCCGCGTGACCACGAAGGGCCCGAAGGGGAAGGGGCCCAGCTGCACCGGCCCCCAACGCAGCAACTCCCAGGACTCCCCTGAGCGCTCCGGAGGTGGCGCCGGGGTGTCGGTCGTCGCCGCCGGCGGGGCCTTCGGGCTCGGCGGCGCTAAGCGCAGTTCGGTGGGGGGCCTTTGCAGCGTGGCCCGGGGCATGCTGCCGGCGGGTAGCAGCGACGTGAGCGACACCACCAACAGGGCCAAACCGAGCAGAAGGGGCAGGGTGCTCCGCCAGATCCGCAGAGGCAGGCCGCTCACCAGGGTGACCAACAGCAACAAGCCCACCAGGCCCAGGCGCCAGGCGGGACCGGCCAGGATGGGCGTCACCAGGAAGGCCACGGTCCAGGCCAACTTGAGGCGAGGATCCAGACCCCGCAGCCAGGAGCCGCCGCCGGGGCCACCGGTATCGACGTACTGGCCGATCGGAAGCTGCCGCAGCCAGTCCATTCAGCGCCCGCGGTTGCTGGATCGTGCCAGCTCCTTTTCGGCATCGCGCTGCTGCTTACCCCGCCAGAACAACCGGATCGGCGAACCTTCGAAACCGAGGCCCTCGCGGATCTGACGTTCCACGTAGCGCCGGTAGGTCTCGCCGAACAGCTTGGGATCATTCACGAACAGGGTGAAACTCGGGGGCCGGGTGGCCACCTGGGTGCCGTAATAGATACGGCCCTGGCGCCCCCCGCGGGTGGTGGGCGGCGAGCGCCAGCGCAGGGCCTCCTCAAGCACCTCATTCACCACCGAGGTGGTGACACGTCGGCGGTGCTGCTCCACGGCCATCTTGGCCAGGGGGAAGATCGCCGTGACC
>JBAXOO010000211.1:0-4022 GCA_037133235.1 Cyanobium sp. ELA507 | reverse complement strand
ATGGACAGCTTCTCTGCGGCGTCGAGCACGTCCTTGTTGTCGAGACCGAGGTCCCGGGACAGCTCATAAATTCTGACTTTGCCGCTGCTGGTCATTCAGGTCTCCGATGGGCGGGGCCAAGGGCCGCCGGTTGGGGCAGGGTTTGCCACCGGGCCGTACAAACGTCACGGCCACAGTTCATCTTGCCTCAGGGGCAGCGGGCTGGGTGGTGCCCAGCCGGGCCTCGAGGGTGGTAAGGATGGAATCCGTCACCTGGCAGCGGAGCGCCCGTTGCAGACGCTTGCGCCGCCGGGCCTCCTCCAGACAGGTGGGGGTGGGGCAGAGGTAGGCCGAGCGGCCCATGCCCCGATCCAGCGCCAGGCCGCCTTCGGCCAGGCGGATCACCCGCCAGAGCTGGTGGCGATCCACCAGGCTGCGGCAGGCCACACACCGCCGCAGCACGGGACGCTGGGGGTTCACCGGGCCCCTTCCTCGTCGTCTGCAGGAGATTCCGGATCGGCCGCATCGGCCTCGGGGACAGCTTCGGTCTTGGCTTCGAGGGCTGGCTCGATTTCGGCTTCGGCTTCCGTTTCGGCTTCGGCGTAGACCTGGTTCGATTCGCCGTCGTCGTCGTAGGCCCCCTCCTCCTCGTCCTCGGGCAGGGGATAGAGCTCCCGCAGCCGCGCATCCTCTTCGGCCCGGGTCGCCTGTTCGGCCGCCAGACGGGCCTCTGCTTCGGCCTGCAGGGCCTCCTCCTCCTCGCGCTGGGCGATCAGGCCGGCCACCACATGGTCTTCAGCGTTTTGGTCGTAGTCCTGCGCATTTTTGATGTCGATCTTCCAGCCGGTCAGCCGGGCTGCCAAGCGCACGTTCTGACCCTCCCGGCCGATGGCCAGGCTGAGCTGGTCGGGGGGGACGAGCACGTGGGCATGGTGCCCCTCCGGATCCACCAGCCGCACCATCTCCACCCGGGCCGGGCTGAGGGAATTGGCGATGTATTGGCCGGGATCGGGTGACCAGCGGATCACGTCGATCTTCTCGCCGCGCAGCTCATTCACCACCTGCTGGATGCGGGAACCCCGGGCGCCGATGCAGGCCCCTACCGGATCCACCTCCCGTTCCACGCTGTCCACGGCCACCTTGGTGCGGGGGCCTACCGCCCGGGAGGGGGGATTGGCCTCGCGGGCTACTGCCACAATCCGCACCGAACCTTCCTGGATTTCGGGAACCTCATTCTCAAAGAGATACACCACCAGGCCGGCATTGGCGCGGCTCACGAACAACTGGGGGCCGCGGCGGGGAACCTCGCTCACCTCCTTGAGAAACACCTTGAAGGTGGCGTTGGCGCGGTAGTTGTCGTTGGGGAGTTGGTCGCGGCGGGGCAGTTCGGCCTCCACCTCGGGCCTGCCTAGCCCACTGCTCACGGCCATGATGATCGATTGGCGCTCGAACCGGATCACCCGTGATGTGAGCACCGGATCCTCGAGGTCGGCGAATTCCTCCTGGATCATGCGGCGCTGTTGATCCCGCAGCTTCTGGGCCAACACCTGCTTGGTGGTGGCGGCAGCCATGCGGCCGAAGTCGTCCTTCTCGGGGGTGACATCCAGCACCACGGTGTCACCGATCTGGGCATCTTCTGCCACCTGACGCACCTCTTCGATGGCGATTTGGTGGTCTTCGCTCTCCACCTCCTCCACGATGATTTTGCTGGCGAGCACGCGGTAGCCCTCCTCTTCAAGGTCCAGGGCCACGTCGAAATTGCTGAAGTAGTCCTCCTCGAAGGGGTCCTCGCTGATGCCGAGGTACAGGGTGCGGCGGTAGCGCTCATAGCCCTTCAGCAGGGCTTCGCGCAGGGCCGCCTCCACCACCTGGGGAGACAGCTTCTTCTCGTCGCTGATGTCCTCGATCAGGTTGTTCAGACCGGGGAGCAGTACCAGGGCCATGGGTCGAAAGGGGGGGAAGCGGGTGCCGTCGATGCGGCTGCAAAAAGGAAGGGTTCGGGGCCGGCTGGAGGAATCCTGCCGTCCCAGGCCTTAGGGGCCATCGCGGGGGCTCACCAACCGAACCCGCGCCACCTCCTGGCGCGGAATCCGGCTGATGCGCCCCCGAATGTTGAGGTGCACGGTGTCGTCGTCCCGTTGGAGGAGCAGGCCCTCGCGGAGGGTCTCGCTGCCATCGGCCGCCCGGCGCAGCACCTCCACCGGGAAGCCTCGGAAGCTCGTGAAATCCCGATCGGTGCAGAGCTCCTCGCCGATCCCCGGGCTGCTGACCTCCAGCACGAAGGGGGCCTCCAGGAGTTCGGCCGCGTCAAGGGCTTCGCCGAGGGGCGCGCTGAAGGCGGCGCATTCGTCGAGGCTTACGTCGCTGCCGTCAGCCCGGCGCACCTGCACCTGCACCGTCATCGGAATGCGGTGGGTCAGCACCTCAACCCCCACCACCGCCAGCTGGCATGGGGCGGCCGCCTGGTGGGCGAGGCGCTCAAGGTCGGCGGTGAGGGGGTGGGGCAAGGGTCAGCGGTGGCTCCGGCCGGGACAAACCGGATCCGGTGGGCGGGTTGGAGGCCGCCGCGGCCGCAGTTGTTGGAACTGCCCCGGACCTGGGCCCATGGCCCGACAAGGGCGTGGGTTCAGGACGGGTGCTGCCCGGCGGGCATTGATTCACCCTAGTGGATCGACCTGCTGGGGCATCCCCAGATCAAGCACCGGGGCTTCGGCGTAGTAGTCGTTGCTAGTCACCGCCCCGCGCAGGCTGGCGTCCTGGTTCAGGCACTGGCTGCACTGTTCGGGGGTGCGGAGGTACTGGCAAACCCTGGCCCAGAGCTTGGCCCGGGTTCCCGGGGCCCCCATGCTGAAGTGCACCCGATCGGCGCCCGGGCCGATCGCTTCGATGTCCACCTGGCAGAGGCTGCAGCGCTCTCGGGTGCCGGGGGGGATGGGCGGCATAGCGGACGGTGGTCACTCAGGAAAACTTAAGTCGATCGCTGGGCTCCGGCGATCGCTAAGGCCGCTGGAGCGGCCGAGTCGTCAAGACTTGTTGGGAACTCCCCCGCCCTTGGGTCATGCGAATCCTCCAGCTGAGCGACCCCCATCTGCTTGCTGATCCAGCCGGTCGCTGCCGCGGCCGCCCCGCCCTGGCCCTGCTGCGCCATGGGTTGAACCAGGCCCTCGAGCAGTTGCGTGCCGCCGGGGAATTCCCGGACCGCCTCCTGATCAGCGGTGACCTCTGCCACGACGAAAGCTGGGGTGGCTATGGGCTGCTGCGGGATCTGCTGGCTCTTCCCCCGCTGGCCCAGCTGGGGCCACCGATGCTCCTGCCCGGCAACCATGACCACCCCTTCCTGCTGCGGGCTGCCCTGGGACGGAGCGCCTTGGTGGCCCCCGGCCTATGGCGGCTCGATTCCCTTGCCCCCGGATCCCCCGGTGGCGGTTGGAGCCTGCTGGCCCTCGATAGCCACCGCAGCGGCAGCGATGGCGGTCGGTTGGAGCCGGCCCAATGGGCCTGGCTGAAGGCCCTGCTCGACGGTCGGGATCCTGCGGCTGGCCTGGGGCCTCTGCTGGTGGCCCTCCACCATCCGCCCCTGCCGATCGGCGATCCCCTCTTCGACCGAATCGGCCTGGAGGAGGGTGGGCGACTGCTCGAGCTCCTGGCCGCCTCGCCAAGGGTGCGGGGAGTGATTTTCGGCCACGTCCACCAGCACTGGCAGGGCACCCTGCCGGGCCGGCCGGAGGTTCCCGTGCTCGGGTGCCCCTCCAGCCTTTGTGCCTTTGGTCCGGTGCAGCCCTGTCCCCTCGGCCGGCCCGACGACCCGGGCGGCCGCCTCCTGCAGCTCAGCGAAGAGGGGGAAATCCGGCATCGGCTGCTGCGGTGGGACCTGCCCCATCACCCCTAGGTTTCGGGGGTCGTTTCGCGACGGTTCCTTCCCCTGAAACGCTTTCTTCGTCGGCTGTCTGCGGCCCTTAGGCCACTCACCCTGGTGCTGCTGCTTGTCTTCGGCGCCCTGCCTTCCCAGCCTGGGGTCGTGGACGTCAGGCCCCAACGCAACC
>JBAXOO010000210.1:0-4026 GCA_037133235.1 Cyanobium sp. ELA507 | reverse complement strand
GGATCCTTCTGGTAGAGGCCGGCGTAATCGGCAATCCGATCACTGCCGGTGCGCAGTGAAAAGAGAATGATGCAAGCAAAAGCGCCCAAGTTCATGAACAGATAGGCGGCCATATAGAGCACCATGGAGGCAAAGCCATCCTCGGTGCCGCAGACCAAGCCAATCATCACAAAACCGGCCTGGCCGATCGAGCTGTAGGCCAGCATCCGCTTCATCGAGGTCTGGGCTAGGGCCACGATGTTGCCCAGCACCATGCTCAGCACCGCTAACACGGTGAAGAGAAATTTCCACTGGGCATCGAAACTTTCAAAGCAACCCACCAGCAGCCGCAGGGCGAGGGCGAAACCGGCGGCCTTGGAGCCCACCGAAAGGAAAGCCACCACGGGGGTGGGTGAGCCCTCGTAGACATCGGGGGTCCACTGGTGGAAGGGCACGGCCGCGATCTTGAAGGCCACCGTGGACAGCACAAACACCAGCGAAAGGGCGGTGATTGGCGAAGCGGCGGTGCGCAGGGCCACGGCAATGGCATCAAGGCTGGTGCTGCCGCCGCTGAGGCCGTAGAGCAGCGAAGCGCCGTAAAGAAAAACCGCGGCCGCCGCCGAACCAACCAGGAGATATTTCAGAGCCGCCTCGGAACTGCGGGCGTCCCGCTTCATGTAGCCCGAGAGCAGATAGCTCGAAACCGAAAGGGTTTCCAGCGAGATGAAGATGCTGATCAGGTCGGTGGCGCCGCAGAGCACCATGGCCCCGAGGGTGGCCGCCAAGAGGATTGCGGCGTATTCCCCCACCGGCGTGCCGCTGCGCTCGACGTAGCGCCAACTCAACAGCAGGGTGATCAGGGTGGAGGAGGCAACCACCGCCCGGAAGGCAATCGCCAGGTTGTCGGCCAAAAAGGAGCCGAGGAAGGAGGGCTCCAGCGGCGCATTCCACTGAAAGGCCAGCAGGATCAGGGCGGCCAGCAGGCCCCCGTAGCAGATCGGCGGCACCCATTGGCTGGCGGCCTTTTCCCCGGCCAGATCCACCACCAGACAGGCGAGCAGGGCCAGCAGCACGGCGCCCTCAGGGGCGATGGCGCCGGCATGGAGCTGGAGATTGAGGGTGCCGGTGCTGATGCCAGCGGCAATCGCGTCGGTGGCCACGCTGGCGGCCGTTGCCCCACCGGTGGCTGCACCGAAAACGGTGAGCAGCACGTCTGCGACGGGCACAGCCATGGGATCCACAACACATCCGGCGTTGCGGACTGTAGCGACCGTTTACGGCCCCAGACGGACCGCGCGCCCCCCGGTTGGCACGCGGCCATGGACGGCGGTGCGATAAAGAAGGGAAGCGGTTTCAAGCGTTTCTGTGGCGCACACCCTGGTCATCGTCGAGAGCCCCACCAAGGCCAGAACCATCCGGGGCTATCTGCCGAAGGATTTTCGCGTCGAGGCCTCGATGGGCCACGTGCGCGATCTGCCCAATAACGCCAGTGAGATCCCGGCTGCCCAGAAGGGCGAGAAATGGGCCAACCTCGGCGTGAACACCGCCCAGGACTTCGAGCCCCTCTACGTGGTGCCGAAGGACAAGAAGAAGATCGTCAAGGAGCTCAAGGACGCCCTCAAAGGGGCCGACCAACTCCTGCTGGCCACGGACGAGGACCGCGAAGGCGAGAGCATCAGCTGGCACCTGCTCCAGCTCCTCTCCCCCAAGGTGCCGGTCAAGCGGATGGTGTTCCACGAGATCACCAAGGAGGCGATCGGCCGGGCCCTGGAGAGCACCCGCGAGCTCGACATGGAACTGGTGCACGCCCAGGAGACCCGCCGCATCCTCGATCGGCTGGTGGGTTACACCCTCTCCCCGCTGCTCTGGAAGAAGGTGGCCTGGGGCCTCTCGGCCGGCCGGGTGCAGTCGGTGGCGGTGCGGCTGCTGGTGCAACGGGAGCGGGCCCGGCGGGCCTTCCGCAGCGGTAGTTACTGGGACCTGAAGGCCAGGCTCAGCCACGGGGCCCACAGCTTCGACGCCAAGCTCAGCCATGTGAAGGGCGAGCGGATCGCCGGCGGCGCCGATTTCGATGAGAGCACCGGTGCCCTCAAGGCCGGCAGCAAGGTGCGGCTGCTCAGCGAGGCGGAGGCCCGCGACCTGCAGCAGGCGGTGGAGAGCGCCCCCTGGCGGGTGGCAGCGGTGGAAGAGAAGCCCACGGTGCGCAAACCCGTGCCGCCCTTCACCACCAGCACCCTGCAGCAGGAGTCCAACCGCAAGCTGCGGCTCTCGGCCCGCGACACGATGCGCACCGCCCAGGGGCTCTACGAGCGCGGCTTCATCACCTACATGCGCACCGACTCGGTGCACCTCTCCGACCAGGCGATCAACGCCGCCCGCAGCTGCGTGGCGGAGAAATACGGCAACGACTTCCTCTCGCCCAGCCCCCGCCAGTTCTCCACCAAGGCCCGCAACGCCCAGGAGGCCCACGAGGCGATCCGGCCGGCCGGGGAAGCCTTCCGCACCCCCGCCGACACCGGCCTCGATGGCCGCGACCTGGCCCTGTACGAGCTGATCTGGAAGCGCACCGTGGCCAGCCAGATGGCCGACGCCAAGCTCACCATGCTGGCGGTGGATCTGGAGGCCGCCGCCGGCAGCGCCGCGGGACCAGCCACCTTCCGCGCCACCGGCAAGCGGATCGATTTCGCCGGCTTCTTCCGCGCCTACGTGGAGGGCAGCGATGATCCCGATGCCGCCCTGGAGGGCCAGGAGGTGCTGCTGCCCAGCCTGAAGGTGGGGGATGCCCCCAGCGGCAAAGCGGTGGAAGCCCTGGGCCACCAGACCCAACCCCCGGCCCGCTACAGCGAAGCCGCCCTGGTGAAAATGCTCGAGAAGGAGGGCATCGGTCGCCCCTCCACCTACGCCTCGATCATCGGCACCATCGTCGACCGCGGCTACGCCACGCTTCAGAACAACTCCCTCACCCCCAGCTTCACCGCCTTCGCGGTGACCGCCCTGCTGGAGGACCACTTCCCAGACCTGGTCGATACCGGCTTCACGGCCCGGATGGAGTCGACCCTCGATGAGATCTCCACCGGCAAGGTGGAGTGGCTCCCCTATCTGGAGGGCTTCTACAAGGGCGACAAGGGGCTGGAGACCCAGGTGCAGCAGCGGGAGGGCGACATCGATCCCGGTGTCTCCCGGACGGTGGAGCTCGAGGGCCTGCCCTGCGTGGTCCGGATCGGCCGATTCGGCGCCTACCTCGAGAAAAAGCGGGTGGCGGACGACGGCAGCGAAGAACTGCTCAAGGCCACCCTGCCGGTCGAAATCACCCCGGCCGATCTCGATGCCGACCGCGCCGAGCTCATCCTCAAGCAGAAGGCCGATGGCCCCGAATCGATCGGGGTCGACCCGGAGACCGGCGAGGCCGTGTACCTGCTGTTCGGCCAGTACGGGCCCTATCTGCAGCTCGGCCAGGCGAGTGAGGCCACCCCCAAACCCAAACGGGCTTCCCTGCCGAAGGGCAGCAAACCCGAGGACATGACGCTGGACGATGCCCTTGGCCTGCTGCGTCTCCCCCGCCATCTGGGGGAGCATCCCGACGGGGGCAAAGTGCAGGCCGGCCTGGGCCGCTTCGGGCCCTACGTGGTGCACGACAAGGGCAAGGGCGAAAAGGACTACCGCTCCCTGAAGGGTGACGACGAGGTGTTGGCGATCGGCCTGTCCCGCGCCCTCGAATTGCTGGCCGAACCCAAGAAGGGCCGTGGCGGCCGCACCGCCCTCAAGGATCTGGGTACCCCGGAGGGGGCCGATGATGCGATCCAGCTCTTCAACGGCCCCTACGGCCTCTATGTGAAGCAGGGCAAGGTCAATGCCTCCCTGCCGGAGGGCACCACGGCCGACACCATCACCCTGGAGCAGGCGGTCGAGCTGTTGGCTGCCAAGGCCGGCAGCGGCAAGGCCGGCACCCGCAGCAAGGGCACCCGGGCCGCGGGGGGCAAGGCCACGGGGGAAGAGGCATCGGCTAGCAAGAAGGCTGCCGGGGCGAGCAAGGCGGCGGGCAAACGC
>JBAXOO010000209.1:0-4037 GCA_037133235.1 Cyanobium sp. ELA507 | reverse complement strand
CCATCATGCCTCTGGGCGGCCGGTCTTGGTTTTGCGTCACCAGGCTGAGGAAAGAACGATTTGGGGTGAAGTTGAGGCTGCTTCGGCTCAAGAGCGCTATGCCCTCAGCATGCCTGAGACCATCCAATGGTTGCGATCAATGGAGCGTGATGGTCTTGTTCGACTGGATGGCCAAGTGGATGCCACCACCATCATCAGTTACCGTAATCCTGGGTCGATTATGGAATTGTTGGATGAAGTCTATGCGCAAACGATCCGTCTTGGACAGCCTGAATGTCAGATTATCTGGTCGGCCTTGGCCCAGCGCTATGGGACCTCCATTCAGCGAGCCGACTGGCATGAACTTGAGCCGCTTTGGAGGGTCCGGTATCAAACGAAACGGGATAGGCTTTCTGATTTTTCTAAACGCGTTCTTGACCGTCTCCGCCGGCAAATTTCAGGCTAGATCCTGCTAGTCAACCATTTCGATTGGTTCGACATCCGGATCTTCCCTACCGCATTATTGCGCAAGTCGTTTGGGGTCACGCCGCTCACCCAGGCGCTTCGCTGCCTTCGGCCCGGTGCTGGGTGCTGCCGCCCAGAGCGAAGGCCTGGTGCACCGCCTGCAGCGCTCGGATCCCGTCGCCTTCGGCCACCACGCAGCTGGTGCGGATCTCGCTGGTGGCGATCAGTTCGATGTTGATGCCGGCCTCCGCCAGGCTGCGGAACATGCGGGCCGCGGTGCCGGCGGTACAGGGCATGCCCGCCCCCACCGCACTCACCCGGGCGATGGCGGCCCCTTCCTCGAAGCAGGCGCCCGGCCAGCCCGCCAGCACCGGCGCCAGGGCCCGCTCGGCGGCGGGGCGGTCGTCGCGGCGGAGGGTGAAGGTCATGTCACGGCTGAGCTGGGGGGCGATCCCCTGGGTGCGCTCGGACTGCACGATCGCGTCGAGGCTGATGCCCGCATCGGCCAGGGCCCGGCAGACGGCCGCCGCCGCCCCGGGTCGGTCGGGGACGCCCCGCACCACCACCTGCACCTGGTCGCGATCGAGGGCCACGCCCCGCACCGCCGGACTGCCCAGCTCGCAGGGCACGGCGCCGTAGCGCAGCTGGTGTTCGGCGAGCTCGAAGGCCGTAGCTGCTGCCCGCAGGGCTTTGGATCCCTGGCTGCCCTCCACCACGCAGCTCACCTTCACCTCACTGGTGGCGATCAGCCGCAGGTTGATGCCCAGCCGGGCGAGGGTGTCGAACAGGCGGGCGGCCACCCCGGGGCGCCCCATGATGCCGGCGCCGGAGATGCTGATTTTGGCCATCCCTGCTTCGCTGCTCAGCTGGGTCTCCTCGGCCCCCAGGTCGGCCAGCAGGGTGCGGCACACTGCGGTGGCGCTGGCGAGTTGGTCGTCGGCGAGGGTGAAGGCGATGTCATTGCTGCCGCCTTCATGGGTGGCCTGCACGATCAGGTCCACATTCAGGCCCGCAGCCCCCAGCGCCTCGAACAGGCGGGCTGCCACGCCGGGCCGGTCGGGCATGTGGGCCAGGGCCACAACGGCCTGGTTGTCCTCGAGTTCGGCCCCATCCACCGGCCGTCCCAGTTCGAGCCCCTCACTGCCGATCGCCCGCCCTGGACCGCTGGTGAGGCGGGTGCCGGGGGCGTCGCTCCAGCTGGAGCGCACCACCAGGGGCACGCCGTAGTTGCGGGCAATCTCCACGGCGCGGGGATGGAGCACGGCGGCGCCGAGGCTGGCCAGCTCGAGCATTTCATCGCAGCTCACCGACTCCATCAGTTGGGCGTCGGCCACCTTGCGGGGATCGGTGGTGAGCACCCCGGGCACATCGGTGTAGATCTCGCAGGCGTCGGCACCGAGGGCCGCCGCCAAGGCCACCGCCGAGGTGTCGGAGCC
This sequence comes from Cyanobium sp. ELA507, assembly GCA_037133235.1. Classification (GTDB taxonomy): domain Bacteria; phylum Cyanobacteriota; class Cyanobacteriia; order PCC-6307; family Cyanobiaceae; genus Cyanobium. The sequence continues at coordinate 2,157 of JBAXOO010000209.1, read as the reverse complement.
GCCCCGCCCCAGGGTGGTGATCTCCGGGGTGCCGGCCGCCCCGCTGCTGGTGCCCTGGAACCCTGCCACCACAACCACCTGGCCGTCATCGAGCAGGCGCCGCAGCCGCTCGGTGCGCACCTCGAGGATGCGGGCCCGGCCGTGGGCCGATTCGGTCACGATGCCCACCTGGGGGCCGGTCATCGACACGGCCGGTACGCCCTGGGCATGGAGGGCCATGGCCAGCAGGGCGATCGACACCTGCTCGCCGGTGGCCAGGAGCATGTCCATCTCCCGCCGCGGCGGGTCGGCGCTGATCGCCTTGGCCAGGCCGGTGAGCTCATCGGTGGTGTGGCCCATCGCCGACACCACGATCACCAGGTCGTGGCCCTCCTCGCGGCTGGCGCTGATCCTGCGGGCCACCGCCTGGATGCGGTCCACATCGGCCAGGGAGGTGCCTCCGAACTTCTGTACCAGCAGGCCCATCGGCGGTGGATCGCGATGGAGGGATTATCGGCGCTGGCGGTGGGGGGGTCAGAGATCAGGCCGGGGGAGCAGGACGCCATCCCGGAAGGCCTCACCGGGGTCGGCGCCGCGCTTGAGGGCCGCCTCCACCTCCAGCACCTGGCCCAGCAAGGTGAGCAGGGCGGCCGGCTTGCGGCCGCGGAGCTGTTTGCGCATCACGTAGATCCGCTTGGGGTTGCCGATGCCCGCCGCCTTGGCGATCACGGCCACGTCCTGTTCCCCCTGCTGCTCCAGCAGGGTGACCCAGAGCCAGCCGCGCACCTGGCTGGTAAGGGCCGCCACGATCCGCAGGGCCGGTTCATTGGCGGCCAGCAAGGCATCCACCAGGGCGATGGCCTCGGCCGGCTTGCCGGCGAGCAGGGCATCGCCCACCGCCAGGCTGCTGGTGCTGCGGCCGCCCACCAGGGCTTCGACCGCAGCGGCCGTTATCGGCGCGGGCTTCGCCTCGGGACGGGCGCCGCCCGCTGGGGCGGCGAAGAGAGCCAGTTTCTCCAGCTCGCTGGCCAGGCGGGCGCTGTCGCTGCCAATCGCGTCGGCCAGGGCTTCCGCGGCGGCCGGTTCCAGGCGCAGGCCCAGCTCGCTGGCGGTGCGATGCATCAGCTCCAGCTGGCCTTCCCCATCCCAGATCGCGGGTAGGGCGAAGCTTTTCTCCAGGGCCACCTTCTTGAGGGCCTTGGTGGTGCGCAGGCGGGCATCGGGCTTGCCCCCACTCACCAGCACCAGATGGCAGTGGTCGGGGATGAGGCCCAGGCTGGCTTCCAGCCGTTCGGCCAGCTCGGCCGGGGCCTGGTTGCAGAAAGGACTCCGCTGCACCACCACCACCCGGGCCCCCGTGCCGAAGGGAGGGGTGCGGGCCTCCTCCAGGGCCTGGAGGGCCTGGGCGGTGTCGTTGCCATCGAGGCGGCTGAGGTTGATCGTGGCCCAGGCCGGATCCACCAGCTGCTCCAGCAGGACGTCCACGGCGCGGCTGCGGGCGGCCTCGTCGTCGCCCCAGTAGAGGTGGATGGGGGGCATGGGTTCAGGGGCTAGAGAACCGGCATCAGGGCCGAGAGCACCGGCAGCAGCGGCGGATCGCCACAGAGCAGGGATTCGGGGTCGTGGCTGATCATCGCCGTGGCTCCACCCTGCAGGGCGGAAGCGAGTTCCAGGGCCGGGCCCGCCGCCAGGGCGCTGCGGTGCTGGAGCCTGGCCGCCGCGATGATGACCTTGGGCGTGGTGTCCACCAGAATCCAACCTGAGGGATCGCTGAAAACCCGCTCCCAGCGCTCGGCCAGGTCGTCGCGGCCGGCCGCCAGGGCACCTCCCACCAGGCTGCCGAGGGTGGCCATGCTCAGCACACCCCGCCAGCGACCCATGGCGATGCCCTCCAGCAGCGGGGCGTAGGCGGCGCCCAGCACCGTTTCGCCTCTCAGGAAGGGGATGATCACCGAAGCATCGAGGGCCAGCAGGGCCCCATGGGGGAGGCGGACTAGGTCGAGCTTGGGACGGCCCCCTTGTCGCTGGGTCGTCTCCGGCGTTCCCCGTTGCGGCCAGCAGCGGCATCCCGTACCGCGTAGTGAGGTGAGCGACTGCCGCAGGGGCCTCAAGCGCTGGTGGAGGGGCACCAAGGCGGCCACCGGGTTGCCGTGGCGGGTGATCAGGGTCTCCTCGCCG
>JBAXOO010000208.1:0-4052 GCA_037133235.1 Cyanobium sp. ELA507 | reverse complement strand
CAAACAGGAAGGCATCCAGCGGCGCCGTGGCCGGCAGGGTGCCGGGCTGCTGGGTGTAGCGGAAGGGCTTGGAGCGGAACCAGGCTTCGGCCGCCGCCAACCGCATGGCCGGTGGTCCTTGCTGGGCCCAGCCGGCGGCCAGGGCCTCCAGGCGTGGGTTGGCACCGCCGGGGAGCTGCAGGTCGAGGGGGTTCGGGGCCTGCCAACGCCAGCCGATAGCCGCCTGGCCGCCTGACGCCCCCCCATCGGGCGGCTCCCCAGCGGCTGCCAGGCGGATGGCGTAGATCCGCCGCTGGGCTGGGGATCCCCGGTGCCGCAGCTCCCCGCGGCGGTCCACCCGCAACTCCTGCCCGAGGGGTTGGCCCGAACCTCCCCAGGGCACCGATGTCAGGCCACTCGCTTCGCTCAGCCACAGCTCCACCCCATCCCCCGGCGCCGGGGGGGCTGCAGCATTGGTGGTGGCCGGCCAGCCGCTTCCACCTGGGGAGCCGCTCTGGGCCGCGGCGCTGCTGGTCCAGCGTTCGCCATCGAAGCGTTCATGCACCAGCACGCGCCAGTAGCGCTTGGCGGGGGGTGGGGGCCCGCCGGACCCGAAGGCCACCCGGGCCGCTGGGGCATTGCTGCCCACCAGGGTGGCGATGCCTCCCGGCGCCAGGCTGGCACTGAGGCCGGTCACCGCGCCGCTGCCTCCCAGGCCGGGCATGGCGGCAAAGGGCTCCAGCCGGGGCAGCAGCAGAAACAGGGCCAGGGCCATCGGCAGGGCTGCGGCCACCACCTGCAAACTGCGGCGCAGCAGCAACCTCCAGTTGGGCCCTGCACCCGTTTCCAGGGCCAGCAGCCCCGCCAGGGCCACGAACACCGCCAGCATCTGCAACAGGCTCGGCCCTAGGTCGCTCTGGAGCGCCCCCAGCAGGCCGGCGCAGACCAGCTGCAGCAACGCCACCAGCCGCCGCTCACCCACACCCTTCGCCTCCAGCAGCTTCAGGGCCGCCAGACCGGTGAGGACCACCGCCAGCCAGCTCAGCAACAGCGCCGGTTGCAGCCCCACCAACCCCACCGCCAGCAGCGCCAGGGCCAGCCATTGCAGCCGCACCACCGTGGGGTTCATGGCGGGCCCCCCTCGCCGATCGCCGCCGGGGTCAGGGCCAGCACCTCCAGGCAGCGGTCCCGCTGGGGGCGTCCCTGGCCGGGGGGAACCACGGCGTCCCCCAGGGCCAGCCCGTAGGCCTCCCCATCGGCGTGGAGCCGCAGGATCGCGGCGCAGAGGTGCTCCAGGGCCCGCTCCATCGGGATTCCGGCCGCGGCGGTGAGCAGGGGGGCCTGGGCGAGGGGATCGCCGAACCGTTTGGTGTGGGCTCCGCGGCCCTGGGCAAGCAGTTTCCAGGCCAGGCGCCCCGGGCCATCCTCCGGCCGGTGGGGCCTTAGGTCCTGCCAGCTGTCACCGCCCTCTCGGCTGAAGCCGCCGTCCGGTGCCGCCTCCGGGCTTTCGGCAGCATCCCGCCGTCCCACCGGACCCCGGTGGGGGGCCGGCAGGATCAGTTGGGGCCGGGGGGGATCCCAGCGGCTCCAGCACACGAACAGCCCCAGGGGGGCGCTGGTGAACAGCCGCAGCCTGCCGGGACGCTGCCGGCCCCGTCTGGTGGGGGTCCAGGCCACGTTGAGGCGGTGGGTGCCGGCCGGGAGGCTGCGGGCGGCATCGGGGGCTTCGTTGCCCAGCCGCAGCCGCAGCCCTTCGCAGCGCTCCGGACAGCGGATCTCGATCGGATAGGCGGCCGGTTGTCCTAAGAAGGCCGGCAGCGGTTCACCGCAGCGGAGTTCCAATCCCTGCAGGTTGAAGTGGGTGAGATGGAGGGTGAGCAGGAACAACCCCAGCATCAGGAAGCTGAGCAGCAGCGGACCGTTGCTTTGCAACTGGATCGCCACCACCTGCAGCAGGAGCAGCCCGCCCAGCCAGAGGAAGCCGAAGCGGGTGGGCACGATGTAGAGGTTGCGCATCCCCAGCTTCAGGGGCTCTCCCTGTTGGGCCCTACCCAGGTTCATTGCAGGCCTCCCCAGGGTCTTCCCCGGCGGCCGAGCGTGGCGGCGGCGCAGGCAGCCCAGGCGGCGCGGCAGGAGCAGCAGGCGCCGGCGGCGCAGCAAGCGGAGCAGCGATGGCAGGCGGGGCAGGGGGCCTGGGCCATCAGCGCAGGGGGTTCACGGCAGCCCGGAGTTGGCCGCTCCGCAGACCCTGGCGGCCGTCGCGGCCCCCATCCAGCCGGTGTTCGCACACCGGCCCTAGCACCACCTGCACATCGTCCGGGGTGACATGGTCGCGCCCCTCCAACAACGACCAGGCCCGGGCCGCCGCCACCAGGCCCAGGCCGGCGCGGGGGAGAGGGGCAGGCCATCGCCATGGCCGACCCGGCTGGCCGCCAGCAGGTCGAGCACGTAGTTGAGCAGGGCCGGGCTGCAGTGCTGCCGCATGGTTTGCTCCTGCAGGGCCAGCAGGTCCGCCGCCGTGAGGCAGGGCCCGATCGCTTCAGGTCGCAGCGCTTCCCCCGCCAGCAGGGCCAGCTCCGCTTCTCGCTCGGGAAGCCGAGGCTGAGCCGCATCAGGAAACGGTCGAGCTGGGATTCGGGGAGGGGGTTGGTACCCCCCTGCTCCAGGCCATTCTCGGTGGCGATCACCAGGAAGGGCTTGGGCAGCGGATGGCCGGTGCCGTCCACACTCACCCGGCCCGCCGCCATCGCCTCCAGCAGGGCGCTCTGGGTGCGGGGGCTGGCCCGGTTGATTTCATCGGCCAGCAGCACCTGGCTGAACAGGGGGCCGGGCTGGAAGTGGAACTGGAGGCTGGCCGGATCAAACACATTGAGGCCGGTGAGGTCGGCCGGCAGCAGGTCGCTGGTGAAGCTCACCCGTTTGAATTCGAGGCAGAAGCTGCGGGCCAGCGCTTCGGCCAGGGTGGTCTTGCCCACTCCTGGCAGGTCTTCGATCAACAGGTGGCCGCGGGCCAGCAGGCAGGCCAGGGCCAGCCGCACCTGGTGCTCCTTGCCCAGCAGCACCCGGCCGATGGCCGCGATCAGAGGCTGCAGCGGGGGGGAGGGCACCGGCGGCGCGCAGTGGATTCCCCCCCAGGCTGGCCGATCGCCCGGCCCATTGCACTGCAGCGTCGGGGATCGCGTGGTAGCTGTGGACCCCCAGCGGCCCTTCCCCCGATGGCCGGGCTTCCGGCAGCCGACGCCAGCGGCAGCCCCCCTGGGGCCAACCCCATCGGGGCCAGCCCTATGGGGGCCAGCGCCCCCCACGGTGGCAACCGCATCGCCATCGCCCGGCGGCTGGGCTGCCGGCCCGACGACCTGCTGGAGGCCAGCGCCTCGCTGGTTCCCTTCGCTCCCCCCAGGGCCCTACGGCGGCGGTTGGCCGGCGCCCTGGGGGGTGGTTTGGTCTTTGGCGGGGGCGAGCTCTCGCTGCTGCGCGATTACCCTGACCGCGACTACGGCGCCCTGCGCGCCGCCATCGGCCGTCACCACGGCCTGGATCCGGCCGCCGTGCTGCCCGGCAACGGTGCCGCCGAACTGTTCACCTGGGCCGCCCGTGATGCCGCCGCCGCCGGCCTGAGCCTCCTGCCCACCCCCGGTTTCGCCGATTACCGGCGGGCCCTGGCCTGTTGGAGCGGCTCCTGGCGCCCCCTGCCGCTGCCGCTGGCGTGGGATGCCGCCTTCCCGCAGCCCTTCCCAGACGAGAGCGATGGGCCGGCCGCCGCGGCCCCCCCGGCGGTGCTCTGGGTCACCAACCCCCACAACCCCACCGGCCAGCTCTGGAGCCGCTCCTCGCTGGAGTCCCTGCTGGCGCGGTTTGCCCTGGTGATCGTGGATGAGGCCTTCCTGCCGTTGGTGCCCGGTGGGGAGGCCCAGTCGCTGATTCCGCTGCTCCACCACCATCCCAACCTGGTGGTGATACGCAGTCTCACCAAGCTGTTTGCGATTGCGGGTCTGCGGTTGGGCTATGCCCTTGCCGCCCCGCAGCGGCTGGCCCGCTGGGCCGCCTGGCGGGATCCTTGGCCGGTGAATGGC
>JBAXOO010000207.1:0-4056 GCA_037133235.1 Cyanobium sp. ELA507 | reverse complement strand
TCCGTAGCCAAACTGCCGACGCCATGGCCCTTGAGCCCCTGCTGATTCTCCGGCCGGACACCGGAGTCGTCACTCCGGGGGCGCCGGATCGTGCGCTGCTGCCGGCCCTCGCTAATCGCCACGGTCTGATCGCCGGCGCCAGCGGCACCGGCAAGACGTTGATCTGCCGCGCCTGTGGATCATGTGCTGGGTGAGCGCCCCCACGCCTCGCGCTGCCTGACCACTACCGCGAAGCCCAGGACCGGGAATCGGCCTACGAACTGCTGCTCCAGCGGGCCGCCGAGGCCGCCGCCGCCGCCGAAACCGCCAAGCGGGAGGCCGAAGCGGCCAAGCAGGCCGAAGCCCTGGCGAAGCAGGAAGCCACCGAGCAGCAGCGCCTGGAGCGGGCCGAGCAGCGCATCCAGGAACGCGACGCCGCCCGGGCCGTCGCCACCGCTGCCCGCGAGAAGGAGCGGCTGCTGCTCTCGTTGGCCGGCGAGGCCGGCAACCTGTTTGGTGGTCGCACGGGGCGGAGCATCGCCCGGGGGCTGATGGGGGGGATCCTGGGCCGGCGATGAGCCGGGCCATCCCTGGCAGGATGCGCCGGTGTTGAAGCAGGGCATGGCCAGCGCTCCCATCCCGCCAGAAGAGCTCGCCGCCCTCAAGGCGGTGGCCGAAGCCTTCGATCTACCTGCGGCGGTGGAGCGGATCGAGCCGCTCGGCAACGGCAATGTGAACGCCACATACCGCGTGCAGCTGGTGGGGGCGGAGCAGGGCGGCTTCGTGCTGCAGCGCCTCAACACGGCCGTTTTCCGCCAGCCGCGGCTGGTGATGGCCAACATCGAGGCCGTGGCCGCCCACGTGGAGCGGCGGTTGGCCGAAGGCAATCCCGACCCCGCTGGTCGTGCGTGGCGGATGCCCGCGGTGCTGCGCCAGCGGGGCAGCGGCGAACCCTGGCTGGAGCAGGGTGGCCAGTTTTGGCGGATGATCACCTTCCTGGACGCCACCAGCAGCGTCGAGGCGATCGAGGGGCCGGAGCAAGCCCGTGAGATCGGTGCGGGGCTGGGCCTCTTCCATGCCCTGATCCACGACCTGCCCGCCGAGCAGCTGGCCGACACCCTGGAGGGGTTCCACATCACGCCGGCCTATCTGGAGCATTACCAGCGGGTGCTGGCCGAAAGCACTTTGGAGCGCTGCAAGCACTGCCGCGAGGCGATCGCCTTCGTGGCCGAGCGGGAACATCGCGCCGGCGTGCTGGAGGAGGCCCGCTCGGCCGGCCGGCTGCAGCTGCGGCCGATCCACGGCGACCCCAAGATCAACAACCTGCTGCTCTGCGAGCACAGCGGCCAGGCCGTGGCCCTGATCGACCTCGACACCGTGAAGCCCGGCCTGGTGCACTACGACATCGGCGACTGCCTGCGTTCGGCCTGCAATCGGCTCGGCGAGGAAACCACCGACCTCGACGCCGTGCACTTCGATCTCGACCTCGCGGAAGCGGTGCTGCAGGGTTATCTCGGCGTGGCCCGCGGCTTCCTCACCCCCGCCGATCTCGAAGCCATCCCGGATGCCATCGCCCTGCTGCCCTTCGAGCTCGGCCTGCGCTTCCTCACCGACCACCTGGCCGGCGACGTGTACTTCCGCACCGAGCGCCCCGGCCACAACCTCGATCGGGCCCTTGTGCAGTTCCGCCTGGCCGCCAGTGTGGAAACCCAGCGCGACGCGATCGTGGAGCTGGTGGAGCGGATGCGCTGATGGCCCCCGACAACAACAGCGGCGGCGCCACGATCCGCAGCTTCGAGCTGGTGCCCTTCCAAGCCGAGCCTTCCCTAGCCTCGGTGCGGCTGCACGGCAGGGTTGAGCTGGAGCGCGGTCCACAGCGCCTCAGCATCCAATTTCGCCTCGAGGATCCGGACGAGCAGGTGCTGCTGCCAGCGCAATCCGAGCCGCCCGAGCGCCGCGATGGGCTCTGGACCACCACCTGTTTCGAATGGTTCTTGGCTGAAGCCGGAGCCGAGTCGTACCGCGAATTCAACCTGGCCCCCTCCGGCCACTGGAACGTCTACCGGCTATCGGGGTATCGGCGCGAGCTCAGAGAAGATCCGGCCTTCGCCAGGCTCCCCTTCGAGCTGGAGCGGCACGCGGCGGGCCTGGAGCTGCGGGCTGTCGTTGAGCTTGGTGGCCTGGTGGCGCCGGCCGCCGCCCTGGAGCTGGCGGTCACGGCGGTGGTCGAAGCAAAGGGGGGCGCCATCAGCTTCTGGGCCCTGCACCACCCCGGCAATGAAGCCGATTTCCATCGCCGCGACGGCTTCAGCCTGCGGTTCTGATCCCATCGAGGGGCCGCCATCGGTGGTGCAGCCCGTCTCTGGGGCAACCATTAGCGCCCCTCCACCAGCTTCTGCAGGAATGCCCCATCGATGGCGCCCGAGAAGGCCTCGCCATTGACCACGAAATAGGGGGTTCCCTCCAGCCCAAGCCGATCACCCAGGGCCCGGTCCCGCTCGATCTCCTCAAGGCTGCGGGGACCCTTGCGGTCGGCGTCGAAGCGGCGAAGGTCGAGGCCCAGCTGGCGGGCGGTTTCGCGGTAAAAGGGTTCGCCGAGCCGCTCTTGGGCGGCGAAGAGGGCATCGTGAAAGGGCCAGAAACGCCCCTGCTGCTCGGCGGCCCAGGCCGCCCGGGCGGCGGGAAGGGCTTCGGGGTGGATCTGCACCAGCGGATAAAACTTGTAGGTGAGGCTGAGCTTGGAGCCGTTTTTGGCCAGGAAATCAGACAGGGTGCGGGCGGCGGTGGCGCAGTAGGGGCATTGGAAATCGGAGAAGACGATCAACCGCACGCTCCCTTGGCCAAGGGTGGGAGAGCGGCCGATCAGCTCGGCGGGATTGCGCTGCAGCTGGGCAAGGGCGGCCTCGCGCCGCTGGCTTTTCTGCTGCTCGATCTGCCGCAATTGGCGCTGCAGGGCTTCAAAGACCGCCTCGGGGTGGTCCTTCAGCACCTGCAGCACCCGCTGCTCAAAGGCCTTGCCCTCCAGGGGCAGCGGCGCCTGGCCCTGGGCAACAGGGGGAGTTTCGGCCGCAGCCGCCGGGTCAGCGACGCTGGCGGCCGTCAGGGTGGCCATGGGAAGCAGCAGGGCCAGGAGGGCAGCCCAGAACCGACCGAGATCGACCTGCAGGTTGGTTTGCTGCGGCACGGCCGACCAGGGATGGGGTAGGCATCCAGTATCGGTGGCGGGGATCGCTCCTCCAGCGGAGGCAGCCGCCGCGTGTGGCTCGTCACCCCGGCCCATCGGTCGATGGGGGAGGCTGGTAGGGAGATCCCATCGGCCGATGCCCGCCACCACCCAGCCAATCCGCTCCCTGGTGGTGCGCCGCACGGCGGCCCCCGATGACGGCAGCGACGAAGCAAACCAGGGGAGAAGTGGCGGCCGCCCAGGCAAGGGCAGCTCTGGATTCGGCAAGGCACCCCGCCAGGATTCCAGCCAGGGCAAGGGACGCCGTCGCCGCGGCACGGGCCTCAGTGCCGCCGACCGCTCCCCCCTGGGCAAGGCTCCGCAGCTGGACGCGATCATCGCCCGCCAGCGCCTCGGCCTGCCCCTGGCCGGTCGGCTGCGGGAGGCCGACGTGACCCGGTCCTGGAAACTCGCCGCCGCCGACCACCATCCCGACCGGGGCGGCCAGCACGACACCATGCAGGCGGTGAACGTGGCCCGCGACCTGCTGCTGGGCCGCGGCGTGGTCTGAGCTGATCGGGCTGGCCCTTAGGGGCGGACGAATCCGCGCGATTGCCGCTGCTGTCTGGCCAACCGCGCCGCTGGGAGGATCGGGTTCCCCCGCCACCGGCTTCCATGGTTGAACGTGTCGCCCTGCTCGGCAGCTGGCAGCTCTGGGCTGGCCTCTCGGCCTTCTTTGCCGCCATCACCTCCCTACTGGCGAAGCTGGGGGTAGAGGGGATCAGCAGCAACCTGGCCACCCTGCTGCGCACCCTGGTGGTGGTGATGCTGCTGGCGGCGGTGGTGGTGGCCGGCGGCGACCTGCGGCCCTGGCCGGCGTTGCCCCGCCGCAGCCTGATCTTCCTGGCGCTCTC
>JBAXOO010000206.1:0-4090 GCA_037133235.1 Cyanobium sp. ELA507 | reverse complement strand
GTGGCGATGACGACGTGCTGCGGGCCATGGCCCGCAGCACGTCGTCATCGCCACTCTGGAAGGGGATGTGGAAGTGCTCGCACACCTTCGGCAGGTCGGCGCAGGCGTCGATCAGCCGCTCGGTGAAGTAGCGGGGATGGCTGGTGGCGAAGCGGATCCGCTCGATCCCCTCCACATCGTGCACGAAGCTCAGCAGGTCGGTGAGGGTGTGGGTACGGCGACCTTCGGGGGTGATGCCGGGGAGGTCGCGGCCGTAGGCGTCGATGTTCTGGCCCAGCAGGGTGATCTCCCGGTAGCCCTGGGCGGCGAGACCTTCCATCTCCAGCTTGATCGCCTCCGGCAACCGCGATTGCTCCCGGCCCCGCACCGAGGGCACCACGCAGTACGTGCAGCGCTCATTGCAGCCGTAGATCACATTCACCCAGGCACACACCTGGCTATCGCGTCGGGCGGTGGTGATGTCCTCGAGGATGTGATGCTCGCCGGTGGCCACCACCTGCTGGCCGCTTTCCACCTGCTCCAGCAGGGTGGCCAGCCGGTTGGCATGTTGGGGGCCCATGACCAGATCCAGCTCGGGCACCCGCCGCAGCAGGGCCTCGCCTTCCTGCTGGGCCACGCAGCCGGCCACCACCAGGGTGAGGTGGGGATTGGTGCGTTTGCGCTGGGCCTGGCGACCGAGGTAGCTGTAGACCTTCTGCTCGGCGTTGTCGCGGATCGTGCAGGTGTTGTAGAGCACTAGATCGGCCGTGTGCTCGTCGAGCCCGGGGCGGTAGCCCATGGTTTCCAGGATGCCGGCCATCCGTTCGGAATCGGCCTTGTTCATCTGGCAACCGAAGGTGGTGATCCAGAAGCTGCCGCGGTTGCCCAGTGGGGAGCCGGGCTCGGCGCTCGCGGTGCTGGAGGCTTGTGTGCTGGAGCCGGGGGGGCTGCTAAGGCCGATCGCGGTCCCGGAGGGCGGGGCGATCGCCCCACGAAGGGTGGCGCTCATGGCGTCATTCTCCGTCACCGGCTCAGTTGCAGCTGTCACAGGTTTTCGATCAGGCTGAGCTGTTGGCTGGTGCGGGCCAGCTTCACCCCCAGTTCGGCCAGAATCGCCACCAGCAGCTGGATGGCGGTTTCCGGGTTCTGCCGCTGCAGCTCCGTGAAGGAGGCCCTGGCCAGCTGCCAGCAGTGGCCACCGGTTTGGCACACCACATCGGCCGAGCGGGGCTGGCCGGTGAGGAAGCCGATCTCACCGAAGCACATGCCGGGGGAAAAGGTGGCCAGGCGGGAGCGGCCCTGCCCATCGCCGCTGCCATCGAGGCTGATGGTGGTTTCAAACAGCCCATCGCGGGCAATGAACAGGGCCTCACTGCTTTCTCCCCGGTGCATCACGGTCTCCCCCGGGGCGAATTGGCACGGCACCAGCAGGGGGGTGATCACCTCCCGGTGCTCGGCACTGAGCCGATCGAGCAGGGTGTCGGAGGGGCCGGGGCCGGCGCTGGAGGGAGTGGCGGCGCTGAGTTGGGCGAGCAAGGCATCCTCGCCGGCTTCCAGGGCCAGATCCAGGTTGGGGAACCAGCGCACGCCGCCGCACTCCGTGCTGAGGGAACCGATCGCCTCGGCCCGGCACAACAACAGGGTGATGCCCCGTTCGGCCAACAAGCTGAACTGGCGGGCCAGCATCGGCAGGCAACTTGCCGGCACGTCGATCACCCGGGCCAGGTCGAGCACCACCAGGTTGGCCGTGGCGGTGATCTTTTCAAGTCTGGCCAGCAGCTGCTCGGTGGCGGCGAAATCGAGCACCCCCTGGGCCTGGAGCACCTGCAGCCGCTCTCCTGCCGCTGCCAGCTGCTCGACTTCGGCCGGAGGTCGCCACCGCCGCGACTGCCGTTCGCGGCTGGTGGTGCAGCGGCGGATCGGGTTTTGGCTGGCGGGATTTTGGTCATAGAGGTGAAGTTCGAGCCGCCGCGAAAGCTCTTCGCACACGGCGATGCCCCGCACGCTGTTGCCGAAGCGATCCAACCGCGGTGACCAGATGGCCAGGCCTAGGCGGCCGGGAACCACCGCCAGCACCCCACCGGCCACCCCGCTCTTGGCCGGCATGCCCACGTTGTGGAGCCAATGGCCGGCGTAGTCGTACATGCCGCAGGTGCCCATCAGGGCCAGCAGGCGGGTGGTGGCGGTGCGGGTGAGCGGTTGGGCGCCGGTCAATGGGTTGCGGCCCTGGCAGGCCAGGGTGGCGGCCATCACCGCCAGGTCGCGGCAGGTGACGCTGATGGCACATTGGCGGAAGTAGAGGTCGAGGCCCAGTTCCGGGTCCTCCTCAATCACGTTGGCGTTGCGCAGCAGGTGGCTGATGGCTCGGTTGCTGTGGCCGGTGTCCCGTTCGGAGGAATACACGGCCGGATCGATCTGGAGGGGGTGACCCGCCAGGGCGGAGAAAAAGGCCAACAGCTGCTCCTCGGCCGCCTCGCCGGCATGCCCCCGGATCTGGGCGGTGGTGGCGATCGCCCCCGCATTGATCATCGGGTTGCGGGGGATGCCGGTGGTGGGGTCGAGGCTGATCGCGTTGAAGGCCTCCCCGGAGGGTTCCACCCCAACCTTGCGCTGCATGTGTTCCTCGGAGAGCAGCTGCAGGGCCAGGCCGTAGGCGAAGGGTTTGGAGATCGACTGGATCGTGAAGGGAACCTCCGTGTCCCCCACCGCATAGAGCCGGCCATCGGCCGTGGCCAGCGCGAGGCCAAAGCCATCGGGATCGGCCCGGGCCAATTCCGGGATGTAATCCGCCACGGCGCCATCGCTGAGGGCCCGGTAGCGCCCGTGGACCTCCTCCAGCAGTTCCTGGATGGCCGAGGCGTTGGTCGGGTTGGGGGCCATGGCGGGCGACGCGGGCTCAAGGGTGAATCCCATGTCAGCGGTAGGGGGGTGTGCGGTCTCCGTCGCTACCGTCAGGGCTGTGGCAGCTTGAAGGGATGGACCTCCACCTGCGCCGTTTCACCCTCACCAAGGCCGTGCCACTGGCGATCAGCCGCGGCACCACCGCCTCGGTGGAGCACCTTCTGGTGGAGATCGAGCATGGGGGGGTGCGCGGCATCGGGGAATGCGGTGGCTTCGACACCGGCCACCGCCGCTATGAAACGGCCGATCTGGAGGCCGAACTCCACGCCCTCGGCCCGCATCTCGAGGGTGTGGCACCCCAGCCCATCCAGGCCATCGAGTCCCTCCTGGCCAGCCTCTCGCCGCCGGCCCGCTGCGGCCTGGATCTTGCCCTTCACGACTGGTGGGGCAAGCGACTGGGTCAGCCCTTGCACCGTCTCTGGGGCCTCGATCCTGCCCAGACCGTGCCCACCAGCGTGACCCTGGGGTTGGGCTCGGTGGAGGCCGTGCTGGCCCGGCTGGAGCGGTGGTGGGTCCAGCTGCCGGCCAGCCGCATCAAGCTGAAACTCGGCAGCCCGGAGGGGCTGGCCCACGACCGGGCCCTGGTGGAGGCGGTTGGCGTGGCCCTGGAGCGGCGGCGCCAGGCCAACGGCGCGCCCTGCGAGCTCCAGGTGGATGCCAATGGCGGCTGGGATCTGGAGGCGGCCCGCCCCATGGTGGGGTGGTTGGCGGAGCACCAGGTGGTGCTGGTGGAGCAGCCCCTGCCACCCCTGGAGGATCCGGAGGCCGATGCGGCGGGCTTCGCGGCCCTCGAACTGGATTGCCCGATTGCCCTGGTTGCTGATGAGAGCTGTTGGGACCTGGCCGATCTGGTGCGCCTGGCGCCCTTTGTCGATGGCGTGAACATCAAGTTGCTCAAGAGCGGTGGGCTCAGCGAGGGGCTGCTGATGGCCCAGGCCGCCCGGCGGCTGGGGCTGGGGGTGATGGTGGGCTGTTATTCCGACAGCGCCCTGCTCAACGGCGCCGCCGCCCAATTGCTGCCCCTGGTCACCTGGCCCGACCTCGACAGCCACCTCAACCTGATCGACGACCCCTTCAGCGGCCCGCTCCTGATCGGCGACGAGCTGCATCCCGGCTCTGGACCTGGTCTGGGGGTGGGTCCCGCTTCTGCGCCCGCGGCTGCTTCCGTGGGCTCGATCTCACCCTTCCCCTCGCCCCTACCCACCGATGC
>JBAXOO010000205.1:0-4101 GCA_037133235.1 Cyanobium sp. ELA507 | reverse complement strand
GACCGCTTCATCGCATCGCTGTTCACCGGTGAACAGCGATGCGATGAAGCGGTCACCATCGCCCTGGTCTGCATAGGTTGAAACCAGCTGCTTCAGCCCCGGGGTGGAGAGCCGGATGACGCCCCCAGGTCGAAGCACCCGCCGGGCTTCACGAAGGAACAGGTCAGCATCCTGGCGATCCAGGTGTTCGATCATGTGGCTGGAGTAGATCACCTCTACTGAACCATCCGGCCATGGGATGTGTCGGGTGGCGTTGCAATGGCCGATGCTGTTGGCGCGGCAGAAACTTACGTAGGCGATCGACTGCCTATCCAGCAGCTTTAATCTCCCCGCCAACTGAATCAGGGCTGGGGGAAGCTTGGCCAGTCGGACGCTCGGAGAATTGTCGTAATTCACCCAACCGGCGATAGGGCTCTGCCCGCAGCCGATTTGAATCAGGGTCATCGTCCTGCGCCAATCCAAGTCGAACGTATCACGGGCTCCCTGGATGCCGATGCCCCGATCGTGAGCCATGGGCGTGAGGGCTGCCTGGGGGCGAACTGGGGACGTTGTGCATCGGGGTGCAGCAAGAGAGCGCCACTGCCGCCGCTGCACGGCATGGCTTCGCTGTGGACCTCTGCAGCGCTCCCCTTGGGGGGTGGCTGACGCTGTCGTGATTGGTCGCCGATTTGAGGTGGGAGTAACGATTGACACTGCGTTGCGAATTCGAAGCTGGATGACCAGCCAAGCGGCAAGATTGCCACTCCACTGTCCTTGAGGCTGAAACTGGCTGATCTAAGGATTGATGCAATCAGGATGGCCAGGTCAATGCGATTGACATGCCGCCCCTGCGATTTGTCATCGTTTTTCAGTGTGACTCCCTAAACTCAATTCACCTCACCTGATTGGCTTGTCCCCTTCTGCTGCCGTGCTCTCCAGCCCCCCATGGCCGATTGATGGGCTTGAAGCCACCTTGCAGGGCCTGCTTCCGGATCTGATCCAGCTGCGTCGCCATATCCACCGCCATCCCGAGCTCAGTGGCCATGAACACCAGACGGCGGCCCTGGTCTCAGGCGAGCTGCGCCGTATGGGGTGGGAGGTGCGTGAAGCGGTCGGCCGCACCGGTGTCGTGGCGGAGCTGGGTCCGGAGGATGGCCCCGTCGTGGCCCTGCGGGTCGACATGGATGCTCTGCCGATCGAAGAGCGCACCGCCCTGCCCTGGGCCTCCGCGCACCAGGGCCTGATGCACGCCTGCGGCCATGACATCCATACGACGGTGGGCCTGGGGGTCGCGGCCCTGCTGGCGGCCCGGGGCGAGAGCCTCACCGCCCGGGTGAGGCTGCTGTTTCAGCCCGCCGAGGAAACGGCCCAGGGGGCCGCCTGGATGCGGGCTGATGGGGCCATGGAGGGGGTGGAGGCCCTGTTTGGCGTGCATGTGTTTCCGAGCATCGCGGTGGGATCCGTGGGGGTGCGCTGCGGCAGCCTCACCGCCGCCGCCGGCGAACTGGAGATCGAGGTGCTCGGCGAGAGCGGCCATGGCGCCCGTCCGCACCAGAGCACCGATGCGATCTGGATCGCGGCGCGGGTGGTGAGTGGCCTGCAAGAGGCGATCAGCCGCCGCCTGGATCCGCTCCATCCGGTGGTGGTGAGCTTTGGTCGGATCGAGGGGGGGAAGGCCTTCAATGTGATCGCCGACCACGTGCGGCTGCTGGGCACGGTGCGCTGTCTTGATGCCGCCGTCCACGACCGGCTGCCCGGCTGGATCGAGGACACCGTCCACGCCCTGTGCCGGGGCCATGGCGGCGAGGCCCGTGTCCATTACCGGCGCATTTCGCCGCCGGTGCACAACGATCCCGAGCTCACCCGCCTGGTGGCGGCGGCGGCGGTGGACCTGCTGGGGGAGTCCCAGGTGGAATGGCTCGAGCAGCCATCGCTGGGGGCCGAGGATTTCGCCGCGCTCCTGGAGGGCCACCGCGGCACGATGTTCCGGCTCGGGGTGGCGGGGCCCGCCGGCTGCACCCCCCTCCACAGCAACACCTTCGCGCCCGATGAGGCCTCTCTGGCCGTGGGCATCCGGGTGCTCACCCTCAGCCTGCTGCGCTGGATGGCGGCACCGTGTTGAAGGGCGACCCACCCCGGGCGGCCTCACCGCCGCTCCAGCGCCGTGCGGCCCTGCTGGCGCTCTCCTCCCCCCTGTTGATCTTGCTGTCCCTGGTGGGTCTGCTGCACCGCACCGGCACGGCCCGCTGGGAGGTTCTGCCGGCGCTGTTGATCGGCACGGGCCTATTGCTCACCAGCCTGGATCGCCGCCGCCGGCGCCGCAAGGAGCTGCTGCGGGCGCTCCGCCAGCAGCCTCCGGGCTAGGGATCGGATTCAGCGGCCCCGAAAGATGGCGCTACCCGTGAAGATGTAAAGCAAGACGTAATTGATCACAGCAGGCAGAATTGGGAGCATCACCACCCATGCCGCCGTGGCCCAGTGGCCCAGCAACAGGGCTGCCAGGGCATTGATCAGAAAAAGAATCGTGAGGCCAATCGTGTTGATGCGCTGGCCCTGCAGGCGGTCGGAGAAGGTGAAGCGTTGTTGGCCCACCATGGACACGCTAAAGGCCACCAGAAAGCCAATCAGATTGGCCGGACCCGTGCCAAATTGAAGGCCGACTTTCAGGATGGCTAGGGTCGCTGCATGAACAGTTGTTGAAACAATGCCAACGGCGCCGAAGCGGGCGATCCGGTGTTCGAAGGGCCTCATGTGTGCTTCACGGTCTTGATGACGTAATGGGGTCTTCGCTTGGCCTCAAGATAGGATCTGCCGATATATTCCCCGAGAACCCCAATCCCAATCAGCTGCAATCCCCCCAGGAATGTAACGGCGAAGAAGAGCGATGCGTAGCCCGGAACGTCAATGCCGAAGAAGATCACCCGCACCACGGCGGAGAGGCCAACAATGAAGGCGGCACACGTCACGATCAGGCCGAGGTAGCTCCAGATGCGCAGTGGTGCGGTGGAAAAGTTGAAGATGCCATCGAGGGCATAGTTCCATAGCTTCCAACTTCCCCATTTGGTGCTTCCCGAGCTGCGGGCAGGTCGCTTGAAGTAGATGTTTTTCTGTTGATAGCCGATCCAGGCAAAAAATCCTTTCGAAAATCTCACCCTCTCTTCGCAGGCAAGAATGGCTTGAACCGCATCGCGGTCGATCAATCGGAAGTCGGAGGCATTGAACTGAACCTGGAGTTTGCTGAGCTTCAGAAAGAGTGAATAAAACCCCTCGGAGCTCAGTCGTTTCATCAGGCCGTCACTGGAGCGATCGTGGCGCACGGCGTTCACCACCTGGTAGCCCTCCAGCCATGCCTCCACCATGGTGGGAATCAGGCTGGGGGGGTCCTGGAGGTCGGCGTCGAGGATGATGCAGGCATCGGCCCCGCAATGCTTGAGGCCGGCGAGCATGGCAGCCTCTTTGCCGAAGTTGCGGCTCAGACTGATGATTGATCCGCCCGCCAGGGAGGCGGATCCCCGCATCAGCCGCTCAAAGGCCTGGCAGGTCTTGTCGCTGCTGCCGTCATCAACGATGACGATCTGAAATTCAACTTCCGCTTGCTTGTAGAGATCGAACCCTTGAATCGTGTCGCTCAGGGCCAGAATTAATGCATCGGCTGATTCTTCTTCATTGTGGCAGGGTATGAGTAGATCAATTGTCTTCACGGCTTCCCTAATGAAGGTGTGATTGCTCTGCGGGGAAGTCTTGCATGGCTTCTCGTGCGGCTTCCGCCTTTCGCTCGCTCCGCAGCAGCTCTCCATGGGCTGGCGATGGCCCCTTCCACCGTCGCTTGGGCGATGCTCCACAGTGGATGATGCCGTTGCACATCGGTCCCGGCCATGGATCCCCTCGACCCTGAGGCCGCATCTGAATCGGGCCCGGACATCGCCGCGTTGCGCGAGGCCATCGCCTCCGGCGACCCAGCTCGCGCCATGCCGGCGCTGGCGGGCTTGCGGAAGGTCCCGGAGGAGCGGGCCATCCCCTTGCTGCTGCTGGGGCTGGAGCAGGAGGCCTTCCTGGTCCGCTCCCTGGCCTGCGCCGGCCTTGGTGTCAAACGCAACGAGAGCGGCTGGCAGGCCCTGGAGC
>JBAXOO010000204.1:0-4119 GCA_037133235.1 Cyanobium sp. ELA507 | reverse complement strand
GCGGTGTTACGCGGGAACAGTGCGATCGCGACGCGCATCGGCCACCTCTCGTCGTTCTCGGACCGGCCGCAGGCGCCCGGGCCACCAGGGCGGGAACGCGTCCGGAGCACGGTCAAACACACCGCCGGCCGGATCGTCGATGCGACCGTCCCAGCGCACGAGATCCTCTGCCGGACAATAGATCTGGCGGATCACCAGGGCGATGAGCACCACAACCGCGAGGTCGCGCACCAGAACCGTGGCGGTGAACCACTGCTCGGGCAGGCCCTTGTTCTGCTCGCCGTAGAGGAACATCATTCGCGGGATCCAGACCAACGCGTCGACGGTCATCCAGGCCAGCAGCACCCGGCGGTGCGGCAGGGCCAGGACGGCCAACGGCACCAGCCACAGCGAGAACTGCGGACTCCACACCTTGTTGACCAACAGGAAGGCAGCCACCACCAGGAACGCCAGCTGGGCCACCCGTGGCCGCCGGGGAGCGGTCAGCGCGATGTAAGAGATTGCCGCACAACACAACACGAACGCCACGGCGACGACGGTGTTCAGAACCAGGGGCGGCTGCCAGAACCCGAGGTGGGGGTCCAGCCCCGGCCAGCCGGTGAACGACTTGATGACGTTGAACAGCGAGTCCATGTCCTGGGTGCGCCGGGAGTTGAGGCGGAAGAACTCCGACCAGCCACGCGGATAGAGGACGGCAACCGGCAGGTTGATCGCCGCCCAGGTGACGGCGGCGATCGCCGAGGTGCGCACCGCATCGCCCAGCCGTCCCGTCCGAACCCCGAGCACCAGCAGTGGCAGCAACAGCAGCGCCGGATACAACTTGGCGCCCACCCCCAGTCCGATCAGGATGCCGGCCAGCCCGGGACGGCGGCGCGCCCAGGCCAGCAGGCCGCCGGTGGCCAAAGCCGTTGCCAGGGCGTCGAAATTCGTGAAGATCTGGAAGATGAGGATCGGCGAGGCGGCCACCAGGGCCGCGTCCCAGATCCGGCGGCCGGCCAGCATCGCGGTGGCCCAGACCGTGGCCAGCCACGCCAGCGCCAGCCCGAAGGCGGCGATGTTGAAGAACATCACCACCTCGGCGACCCCTGAGAGCACCGGCAGCCTGCTGGCCTTGGCGAGGGCGGTGTAGGTCTTGGCCAACGACATCGACACGTACTGGTAGACCCCGGTCAGCACCGGATACTCCATGTAGCGGACGGCGGTACTACCGTCGAATTGCTTGCGGGGCTTGCCCGCAGAGTCGAGTTCCAGCCAACTGGACTTGTACGGAAATTTGCCCTGACTCAACAACTCCGCGCCGTAGAGCGGCACGGTGTCGGAGTAGCACAGCTCGTAGTAGGCGCGCTCGTTGTCCCAGTTCGCCACCCGCTGGTCGGGCGGCCCGCTGCCGATGGTCTGCAGGCACGGCGATTTCGTGGACCAACCCATGGCCAGGAACACCAGCGCGATCATGAACATCACCCGAAGGGGCGTCAGAACCCGGGTGCGGCCCACCAGGGCGTGGCGGCCCACCGGTCCGCCGACCGCGGTGGACAGCGCCGCGCCCAGCGCGTCATTGCGGCTGGGTAGGTCCCGATCGTTGGCGCTGCGCAGGTCGTCGGCCAGGGGTTTCGGCGACACCGTGGAGCGCTCCGCCCACCCCTCGGTCACGGAGGCGGCGGCGGTCCCGGCAGCGGCCCCGGCGGCGGGGGCACGACGGGTTCGGCCGGCGGCGGGGGTGGCGGGGCGGCTGTCGCGGCGCTCAGACACTTCGATCCGCAGGCTGTTGCCCCCAAAATCGCGGCCGTTGAGCTGCTCGATCACCATGTCGGCCAGCTTGGCGTCGTCGACGTTGGCGAAGCCGAAGCCGCGGCAGGCGCCCGTTTCGCGGTCGTTGACGGCCTTGAAGCGCACGCCCGCCCCGATGCCTTCGAAGAGAGCCTCAAGCTCCTTGGCATCAAAAGTTTGCGGCAGGTTGCCGACATAGAGGCGAATGCTCATGGCAGGGAAGGGAGAAAAAACAGCAGGACTTCGGCTCGCTAAGAAACACGCCGATACATCACGAAGTAAACCATGGCGAGGCCCCCTTCTTGGTGGAGAGCCAGCGCCTCGCTGCGGTCAGGGTCTCCGGATCATTGGCCTCCGGTCGCACCGGCAGACGGCCGAAGGCCCTCTCCTGGGTGAGGTGGTCGAGCAGTTGGCCGAGGCGGGGGCCCGGCGCTAGCCCGAGCGCGGCCTGCAGGCTTGCGCCGTCGAGGGGCGCCCGGGGGTGAAACAGCGGGTCGGCCGGATCGCGCCAGCGTTCCAGCGCAGGCTGGGCCCAGTCGGCTCGGCAGAGCAGCGCCAGCGCTGGCAAATCCCCCTCCAGATCCCGTTGCAGCCGCACCCGCTCCGCCTCCGTCAGTCCCTCGGGATCGCCGTCGTCGTCGGCCAGCCGCTGCCACCATTGGCGGAGCCGGCCGCAGCGCTGTTGCAGCCGGCGGCTGGACCGCAGCCGCTCCAGGGTGGGCCCCTCCAGCAGGGTGGCCAGACGGGCCAGCGGCAGGGCCGTTGCAGCCTCATCGGGCCGAAGCTGCCGTTCGGCTGCCGCTGCACCATCCAGGCCCTTCAGGCTGGCCTGCTCGGCCTCGCTGCCGGGTCCTGCGGCCTGGCCCCAGCCGGCCAGCAGATTCGCCTCCAGCACCCTTGCCAGCCATGCCCCACCGGCCGGTGCCGTGGCCATTCGCTCCAGTTCGGCGAGGACCCGCTCCCCCGCCACGCTCCCCAGGCTCCGGTGGTGCCGAAGGATCCACTGCCAGGTGGTCGCCTCGATCTGGAAATCAAGTTCGCAGGCCAGCCGCACACCCCGCAGCAGCCGCAGGGGATCCGCCAGCAGGTTCGTTTCCCCGATGGCCCGCAGGTTCCCGGCCGCCAAGTCCGCTAGCCCCCCGCTGGGGTCCCGCAGGGTCGGGGGCCTCCCCTCCGCGGGCAGCTCCAGGGCGATCGCATTGGCGCTGTAATCACGGCGCAGGAGGTCCTCCTCCAGGCTGCCGCCGCTGCGGCGGGCCAGGTCGACGGTCCAGCCGCCCACCACCAGCCGGGCGATCGACCGTTCTGCATCCAGCACCACGACGCTGCCGCCCTGCCGTTTGGTCAGTGTCCTGGCCAGGGCTACGGCATCCCCCTCCACCACCAGGTCGAGGTCCGGCTGGGCAGCCAGGCGCCCCAGCAGGGCATCCCGCACCGCACCGCCCACCACCGCCGTGCCGGGCGGCAGGCTGTCCGGTCGCACCGGCCAGCGCTGGGGCGCCAGCACCTCCAGCAGGCTGGCCGGCAGCTGGCCTGGGTCACAGGTCACAATGGGCGCCTGGCAGGGCCTGGGCGTCATGTGCATCTGCGTCGACTGCCGCTGGGTGGATCGCTGCCAGGCCTACCACGCGGTGGAACGCCAGCACCAGGCACCCCACCTCAACGGCAGCCCCGATTTCCGCCCCCAGCAGCCCCAGATCCATGTGCAGGTGAGGGATCTAGCCGGTGGCGGGGTTGGGGTGGAATGGGATGTGCGCCATTGCGGTGATTTCCAGGCCGATCCCGGCCGCTGGGCCCGGCTTCGGCCCGGCGAGGTGCTGCCGCCATGAGCATCGATGCCGCTTCGGCTCTGCCGCAGGGATCGGCAGAGGGGGCGGAGTCGCCCTGGCTGCTCGCCCTCCACAGCTCGTCGGAATGCCTAGGGGTGGCCGCGCAACGGCTGGATGGCTCAGAACCCCTCCGCCTCGCCGCCTTTCCCCTGGGCCGGGCCCTTTCTGCTGCGCTGTTGGATTGCGTGGAATCCGTGTTGCCCGCCGCGGAGTGGCCCCGGCTGGGCCGGCTCGCTGTGGCCACCGGCCCGGGCGGCTTTACAGGAACGCGCCTCACGGTGGCCCTGGCCCGCACCCTGGCCCAACAGCTGGCCCTGCCCCTCGATGGAGTTGGCAGTTTCCGGCTGATCGCCCAGCGCCTGCGCAACCAAGCGGCTGTGCCCCCTGGCCTCCTCTGGGTGGTGCAGGAGCTGCCACGGCGCGGCCAGGTGGCGGCGCTCTACGGCCCCGATCCGCAGAACCCTGTAGCCATCCTGGAACTTTCCGCTCCATGCCTTTACCGTGAGCCCGCCGCCCTGGTGGA
>JBAXOO010000203.1:0-4135 GCA_037133235.1 Cyanobium sp. ELA507 | reverse complement strand
GGCCCATGGCGAATTGATGATGCTCGGCGCCTACACCACCTTCGTGGTGCAGAACATCCTTAAGTCTGGTCCCCTCCAAGGGCTTTTTCCCGTCTACATCCTGCTCTCCATCCCCATCGCGTTTTTGGTGAGCGGTCTGGCGGGTCTGTTGCTGGAGAAAACGGTCATCCGCCGGCTCTATGGCCGGCCGCTTGAAACCCTGCTGGCCACCTGGGGGGTGAGCCTGATCCTGCAGCAGTTCGTGCGATCGGTGTCCACCGCCTTCTTCCTGGGTCTGCTGGCGGCGGTGGCCTTCGGCCTGCTGGCGCCCCGCTTCACCCCGGCCGCCTGGTGGCAGCAGCGCTGGACGCCGTTGCTGCGCTCGGGTAGCTGGATCCTCGCCCTGATCGTGGGCATCGGCCTCGGCTCGGCCCTCGGAAATCAGCGGGCCCTGGATCAGCCCTGGTTCAGCGCTCGCAACATTGATGTGACCGCTCCGGAATGGCTGCGGGGTTCGATCGACCTGGGCGGGGTCACCATGCCCACAGCACGTCTGTTCATCCTGGCCCTCACGGCCCTGGCCCTGGTGGCGGTGAACTGGTTTCTGCAGAAGAGCGCCTGGGGGATCCGCATCCGCGCCGTGACCCAGAACCGCTCGATGAGCAGCTGCCTCGGCATCCCCACCGAAACCGTGGATGCCCTCACCTTTTTCGTGGGGTCCGGCTTGGCCGGTATTGCCGGGGTGGCGGTGTCCCTGCTGGGCTCGGTGGGCCCCAACCTTGGCGGTAATTACATCGTGCTGGCCTTCATGGTGGTGGTGCTCGGTGGCCTGGGCAAGCTCTGGGGCACGGTGGTGGCCTCCTTCCTGCTCGGCATCCTCGACTACGTGATCGGCTCCGGTTCGCTTCTGCTGCTCTGGCCATCGATGCCGGCTTCACTCAATGGCGTGATCACCTTCTTTGCCACCACCTCGATGGCCAAGGTGCTCGTTTTTGTCTTGATCATGGTGTTTCTGCAGTTTCGGCCGGCGGGCATTTTTCCGCAGAAGGGCCGCATGGTGGAGGCCTGATCGATGGCACTTCCTTCCACGCCGGCAGGCTTTTTGCGCCGCTGGTGGCCCTGGGTCCTGATCGTGGCCGCTGCGCTGATCCTGCCGGCAATCCTGCCCCCCTTCCGGCTCAACCTGCTGGGTCGCTTTCTCTCGCTCGGCATCGTGGCGCTGGGGGTGGATCTGATCTGGGGCTATACCGGCTTGCTCAGCCTCGGCCAGGGCATCTTCTTTGCCCTCGGCGGCTATGCCATTGGCATGCATCTTTCGCTCAATACCCTCGAACCCGGCCAGTTGCCTGAGTTCTTCGGTCTTTATGGCGTGAACACTCTGCCGGCCTTCTGGCAGCCGTTCACTTCACCGCTGTTCACTCTGGTTGCCCTCTGGGTGATTCCGGCTCTGGTGGCCGGAATCCTCGGATTTCTGGTGTTTCGCAACCGCATCAAGGGGGTGTACTTCTCAATCCTCACCCAGGCGGCCCTGCTGGTGTTCTTCAACTTCTTCAATGGCCAGCAGAAACTGATCAACGGCACCAATGGCCTCAAGACGGACACGGCCAAGTTGTTTGGCGAGCTGGTGGGTTCGGATCACATGCAGCGCAACCTGTTTTGGCTCACGGTGCTGCTGGTGATCGCCGCCTGGGCGCTCTGCCGCTGGCTCACCCGCGGCCGCTTCGGGGATGCCCTGGTGGCCATCCGCGACGACGAACCGCGCATGCGCTTCACCGGCTACAACCCCACCATGTACAAAACGATTGTTTTCACCGTTGCCGGTGCCTTGGCTGGGATCAGCGGCGCCCTCTACACCGTGCAGTCCGGCATCATTAGCCCCCAGTTCATGGCGGTGCCCTTCTCGATCGAGATGGTGATCTGGGTGGCGGTGGGTGGCCGCGGCACCCTGCTCGGTGCCGTGCTTGGCGCGGTGCTGATCAACTACGCCAAGAGCCTGATCAGCGAGCAGTTGCCCGAAACCTGGCTGTTTGTGCAGGGGGCTCTCTTCCTCTTGGTGGTTACTGCCCTCCCCGATGGCCTGGTGGGCTGGTGGCGGCAGGGAGGACCCGGCCAGATCCTGGCGATGGTTGGCTTGCCGCCCCGCACGGCCACCTATCCGGGCCTGGATCTCGATCCAGCGGTGCAGGCTGAGCGGACCGTTCTGGAGGGCCAAAGCCCCGAAGAACCCCCTGCTGGAGGTGGTCGATGAGCACCCTTCTCGAACTGCGGGGCGTGAGCGTGAGCTTCGATGGCTTCCTCGCCCTCAACGACCTCAACCTCAGCCTCCAGCCCGGTGAATTGCGGGCCGTGATCGGGCCGAATGGTGCCGGCAAGACCACCTTCCTCGATGTGATCACCGGCAAGGTGCGACCCACCCAGGGGGATGTGCTGTTTCGGGGGCTTTCGCTGGTGGGCACCACCGAGCACCGCATCGCACGGCTCGGCATCGGCCGCAAGTTCCAGACGCCTCGCGTCTACCAGAACCTCACGGCCCGCCGCAACCTGGAGCTGGCGGTCAGCCGCCGCTCCCCCTTCGATCTCCTCTTCCGCCGCCTCGACGGCAGCAGCCAGGATCGGGTGGAGCATCTGCTGGGCGTGGTGGGCCTGGCGCCCCAGGCGCAGCAGCAGGCCGGCGGCCTCTCCCATGGCCAGAAGCAGTGGCTCGAGATCGCCATGCTGCTGGCCCAAGACCCCGATCTGTTGTTGGTGGATGAACCGGTGGCGGGCCTTTCCGATGAGGAAACGGAGCGCACCGGTGAGCTGCTGCGCAGCCTGGCGGGGGATCACACCGTGCTGGTGATCGAGCACGACATGGATTTCATCCGCAACCTCGATAGCCCGGTCACGGTGCTGCACGAGGGCCATGTGCTCTGCGAAGGCAGCATGGAGGCCGTGCAGAGCGATCCCCGCGTGATCGAGGTGTATCTCGGCGTTGACGACAGCGAGGACCAGCCATGACCGCCACCCCCACTCCCATAGCGATCAACCACCCGCCCTACGGCGGGGAGCAGCTGCTCGCCGTGCGCGATCTCAACGTTTATTACGGCGAGAGCCACATCCTGCGCAACGTCGATCTTTCGATCGCCCCGGGCCAGATGGCCTGCCTGATTGGCCTCAATGGGGTGGGCAAAACCACCCTGCTCAAAACGATCATGGGCCTGTTGCGCCAGCGCAGCGGCTCGATCCTGTTGGCCGGTGAGGAGGTGTCCGCTGAGGAGCCCCACCAGCGGGCCCGGGCCGGCATCGGCTACGTGCCCCAGGGCCGCGAGATCATTGCCCAGCTCACCGTGCGGGAAAACCTCCTGCTCGGTCTGGAGGCTCTGCCCGGCGGCATCATCCGCAACCGCCACATCGACCCGCTGGTGTTCGAACTGTTTCCGGTGCTGGAGAAGTTTCTTAACCGCCGCGGCGGTGACCTTTCCGGCGGCCAGCAGCAGCAACTGGCGATCGCCCGGGCCTTGCTCGGCAAGCCCCGCCTGCTGTTGCTCGACGAGCCCACCGAAGGAATTCAGCCCTCCGTGGTGCTCGATATCCAGCGGGCCGTGGCCCGCATCATCCGGGACACGGGCATCAGCGTGCTGCTGGTGGAGCACCACGCCAGCTTCGTGCGGCAGGCCGATTGGTACTACGCCATGCAGAAAGGAGGGGTGGTGGCCAGTGGTCCCACCACCGAACTGAGCAAGGAGATGATCCAGCGCTTCTTGAGTGTCTGACGCCCAGGGGTAGGCCTGGCCGTCGGTGTCTGCTGGGCAGTTTGCTATGCATTGGTGGTATCCACTGCCGAGCCAAGCGATGACCCCCTCCCTTCGTCCCCTGCCGCTGCGCCCCCTCGCTCCCCTGCTTGGTCTGGCGATCGGCCTGGCCGGCCTCGCCGCCGCTCCTGTCCGGGCCGAGAGCTGTACCTTTCTCACCCGCGGCGATGGCGCCGGGGTCACGCCGATCGTGACCAAGACGATCAGCACCGGCAACCCCCTGGGCCGTCCCAACTGGAATACGGACTTCTTCGTGACCAAGCCCTACGCCAGCTTCAAGCTCTTCTTCACGGCCGATTCCTCGGTGAGCGCCACCTATCCGCTGGAGGCTTACCTCAAGTTCACCGATGGCTCCAACCTCCGCG
>JBAXOO010000202.1:0-4138 GCA_037133235.1 Cyanobium sp. ELA507 | reverse complement strand
GGTGGCCAACATCTTCCAGGGCCTCCAAACCTTCCTGCTGAGCCGCGAGACCCTACCCGACAACCTCCAGCAGATCCTCGACAAGCAACGCTCTCAGGAGGCCACTGCTACCGCCGTGGCGGGTGGCGGTACCGACCGCCTGCCCTTTGAACCCAAGGGTCGCAAGTGACCCCCGCCCAGGTGGCCGGCCCTGCCCCCCAGCCCCTGCGGCCGGTGGCCTTGCCCGAGCTTCGCTTGCAGGCCGAGGGGCGCTACTGGGATGTGGATCAGCCGATCCACGGACTCGAGAGCCTGACCCCGGTACGCGGCGAGTTGAGGGCCATCCACCACGGCACGGTGCTGGAGGTGGAGGGCCAAGTGGCCACGATCGTCACCCTCCGCTGTGACCGCTGCTTAGGACACTTCAACCACCCCCTGGCGGCCGAAGCCAAGGAAATCCTCGAACTGAACAGCGAATTGCCTGGGGAACTGCCAACGGTAACCTCCGCCAACTCCTTGGGGCGTGTATCCCCATCCTTCAACGGCCCGCTGCTGCCCAATGGCGAGGACCTCGACGACCGACTGGACCCCCTGGGCCACTTCGATCCAGAGCGGTGGATCTTCGAGCAGCTGAGCCTGAGGCTGCCCCAGGTCACCCGTTGCGGTGCCGACTGCCCGGGTCCGGCTACCTGGAGCAGCGAAGCAGTGGCCCCGGACCCCCGCTGGGCCGCCCTGCAGGGTCTGCAAGGGTCCTGAGGCCGAGAGCCGCCCATGCCCTCCGCCCTCGCCGACCAACTGGATCTGCTGATCCGCTCCCTCACGCCCATCATCTGGATCCGCAGCCTGGAGGAGGCGCGGGTGGACGGACTGCTGGAACAAGCCGCCGCGCGGCTGGGTGGCCGGCTGGTGCTGCGGTGGGACTTCATCGCGGGCCTGCGCGGCACCCCGGGGCGGGAGGGGGAAGCCAGCCGCAACCCGATGGCGGCCCTGGATCTGCTGGGGGCGCTGCCCCGCGAGCAGGGCGCCATCCTGCTGCTCCGCGATTTCCACCGCTACGGCGAGGATGCCGGCATCTGCCGCCGGCTGCGCAACCTGGCCGCAGAACTGCGGCAGCGCCCCCACACCCTGGTGATCACGGCGCCGGAGTGGCGGTTGCCGCTGGAACTGGAGGACAGCATCACCCTGCTGGATCTGCCCCTTCCCGAGGTCGAGGAGATCACCGGGCTCTTGGCGGGGATCGCCGCGGCGGTCGGCGAACCGCTGCAGCCAGAGGTGTTGGCAACGCTGGCGGGAGCCTGCCACGGATTGAGCGAGCAACGGGTGCGGCAGCTGGCGGCCCGGGCCCTGGCCCAGCGGGGCCGGCTCGGGGAAGCCGACCTGGCGGAGGTCCTGGAGGAGAAGCGCCAGGCGATCGCCCGCAGCGAATTGCTGGAGTACTGCCCCAGCGAAGCCAGCCCCGCCGACATCGGCGGCCTCGGGGCCCTCAAGCACTGGCTGACCCAGCGGCACCGTGCCTTCAGCGAGGAGGCCCGGCGCTATGGGCTACCCCTCCCCCGCGGCGTGCTGCTGGTGGGGCCCCAGGGCACCGGCAAATCCCTCACCGCCAAGGCGATTGCCCACAGCTGGGGCATGCCGTTGCTGCGGCTGGATGTGGGTCGGCTATTCGCCGGACTGGTGGGCGCCAGCGAGGCCCGCACCCGCGACATGATCCAGCGGGCCGAAGCCATGGCCCCCTGCGTGCTGTGGATCGATGAAATCGACAAGGGTTTCGGCCTGGGCGTCGGCGGCGGCAGCGATGGCCGCAGCGATGGGGGCACCAGTCAGCGGGTGCTGGCCAGTGTGCTCACCTGGATGGCGGAAAAAACCAGCGCCGTGTTTGTGGTAGCCACCGCCAACGCCGTGGAACGCCTTCCCGCCGAACTGCTGCGCAAAGGCCGCTTCGACGAGATCTTCCTGCTCGAACTGCCAGGCCGCGATGAACGGCGCGCCATCCTCGACCTCCAGCTCCGCCGCCGCCGACCAAGCCATCAGATCGCCCTGGAGGTGCTGGTGGACCGCACCGATGGATTTTCAGGAGCCGAACTTGAGCAAACGGTGATCGAGGCCATGCACCTGGCCTTCGGGGAAGATCGGGACCTGGGGGAGGCCGACCTGATTGCCGCCGCCAGCCAGGTGGTGCCCCTATCCCGAACGGCGCGAGAGCAACTGGAGGCCCTTCGGACCTGGGCGAGCGGGGGCCGAGCGCGACCAGCCACCCAGCCTCTGCCCTGAGGGCGGATTCAGAGGTGGGTGAGCACCCAGTGCACCAACACCCGCAGGGGATTGGGGCGGGCCACGGGCTCCTTGCGGGCCCGATAGCGACGGCGAGCGTAGGGATCCGGCTCTTCGGTGATCGGGGTCCCAGGCCCCTGCGCCCCAGGCTCCAGCTCTGGCGATCGGGAGGAACCGCGCTCGCCCCCTTCCGGCGACCCGTAGGCGGGTGCTTCGGACCCTGCAGGATCCTGAAAGTCCCCGGCAGCGAAGGGATCGGGCTTGCCCTCAGGGCCCTGGAGCTCCGGCACATCGGTGCCCATCTGGGCCTGGATCTGCTCAGCGAAACGTTCGAGGGCCTCCCGGGCCTTGCGCAGCTGCCGGTCGGAGGGGCGACGCCCGCGGGGCAATTCGGGGAGGTCGTCGTCGGAGGTGAGGGTATCGCTCATCATCTGGGAGAAGCCCTGGAGGGCCTCCCGCACCCGCTCGCGATCCCGCTCACTGCGCCGCAGATCGCGGCGACTGGGGGGCGGTGGCTCCCCGGTCGCATTGGGATCGCCGGTCTCGTAGGGAATCGGCGCCCCAACCTCAAGGCGCCCCTTGAACATGCCAGCGGAACGCTTCCAGTGGAGGGTCTTGACGGTCTTGAGACGGGGGCTGCCGGCTTCCCAGGGGGCATCGGAAACCGGAGCGGGTTCCTCCAAACCCATGCTCTCCCAGACCTGATCGGGGATGTCCTCCTGGTTGGTTTCCTCCACCGGGGTGGGACGCAGCATCCGTTCCACCAAGCCGAGGTAGGAGGTGGCCAAACAGGCGTTCTGAAAGTCGAGCAGATTCTTGAGCCCCCGCATGTTGGGAGCCTGGCTATCGGAGAGCACTACCCAGGAGAGGTAGGTGGAGCTGAGCTCCATCTCCTTCATGGCGCCAAAGCGCATCCAGCCGAGCAGCAGGCCCACCGTGACGGCCAGCCCGGCGTTCTGAACACTGCGGCGGGCAAACTGGTCTTGGGCCAGGGCGGCATTGGTGCCGATCTGGGTCCGGATCCGCCGCCGTTCCTCCATCAGCGCCTCCCGAATGTCCTTGCGGGCCTGGTCGAGGGAGGCCTTGGGTGCCGGGGTGACCTTGATGCCGGGGATGGCCTCCAGTTGCTTGCGCAGCTGTTCGAGGTCGTCGCTACCGGCGACCACGGCGCTGGCCCGGTCCAATTGGGTCTCAATCGAGCTCACCTGGGCTTTGCTCAATTCCTCCTGCTTGGCACCAAGGGTCATGGCATTGGCAATGCTGGCGGGGGCCATCAGGAAGTGAATGGCGCTGAGGATCGGCAGCAGGCCCAGCAGGACAGGCAGCACGATCCGCTCGAGCCAGTTGCGCTGCAGCCCCCCCTGGAAGGCCACCAGGCCGATGGCCACCAGCAGCAGCGGGGCGAGGTCGAGGGCCTGGGAGATGTAGGCGAGGCGGGTGCCCACCGCCTCCAGCATCGGGGTGCTGAGCAGGCTCACGATCTCGTTGGCCCAGACGCCCAGCAGGGCGTAGCCCGCCAGGCGTAGATGCACCACCGAGAAGCGCAGGCCCACCAGGTCGGCCACCGGCACCCCGAGGGGTGGCCGCGGTGGCGGTTTGGCCGATGCGCCGCCGTTACCGTCCGGCGGACCGCCATCGGCGGGCGGGGTGGCCTCCGACGGACGCAGGCCGGTAGAGACCTGCGGTGAGCCTGCCGAAACCGACTGGCGGGTAACGAGAACCCTAACGTCGCCGGGAACCGGTGTCTTACGCTGGGCGTCGGCCTGCGGATCGGTGGCGAGTTGGATGTCGAGGCAGTTGCCGCCCTTGAACAGCAGTTTTGGGTCGCTCTCGGCGTTGACCAGTTCGTTCGGTGCGGTCACGTCGAAGCGCACGTAGAGATTCGTGG